>JANNRO010000623.1:0-14662 GCA_031401505.1 Planctomycetia bacterium | reverse complement strand
CAGCGAGATCCCGGCCAACTCGGCGATCGAGCGGAGATTCGCGAGCGCGCCCGTGCGGACGGTCTTGTTCCAATTCGTGAACGTGACGTTCGGCATGCGTGTCGTTTTACCGAGACGAGCCGTCGGTTCCTAGGCCCGCACCGGCCAACGCGCTTGCGGCCACGGGATGGGATTTTCCCTCATGGCCAATCCGAACGCTGACGATAGTACGTCCGACGGTGGGTGCGGGGACCGCGAGGTCCTCATGGGTCGCTTTCCTGTTCGAGCTCGCTTGAGCGAGCGTCCGAGGTCCGACGCCGGTCGGCCTCGATCCTTCCCGAAGGCCTTCGCGGCTTCGTGTCTGCTCTCGCTCGCGGCATTCGGTGCCGTCGGATGCGGAGGGGGCGGCGGGGGAGGAGGCGTCGATCCCGGCGTCCTGCCCGCGGGTGCGCTCCTGGACCGATTCGCGGCGCCCGGCAGCGGCGAGACGTTCGGCCAGGCGCAGGCGCGTCACCTCCTGCGCCGCATCGCGTTTGCGGCGCCGCAGGCCGAGGTCGATCGCTGCGTCGGCGACGGACTCGTCGCGACCGTCGATCGCCTCCTGAATCTCGGCACCGACGGCGCCGCCGAGGCGGCCGCGAATCTCCTGATCGAGCGGCCCGCCTCGCCGTCGTTTTACGACCTCCAACGGTCGTGGCTCTCCCTGATGGTGCGCACGGACAACCCCGTGCGCGAGAAGATGGCGCTCTTCTGGCATCAGCGCCTCGCCGTCTCGGGCATCGGGCTCTCCGACTCGAACATGCGTTGGATGCAGGAGTACCGCGACATCCTGCGAACGCAGGGGCTCGGCAACTGGCGCACGATGCTGAAGGCGCTGACGAAGAACGGCGCGATGCTCGTGTGGCTGTCCGGTCTCGGGAGCGACAAGGACCAGCCCAACGAGAACTTCGCCCGCGAGCTGTGGGAGTTGTTCACGATGGGCGTGGACGTCCGCTACACCCAGGCCGACATCGAGGAGGCCGCGCGCGCCGACACGGGCTGGGACAGCACCTACAACCCGGACACCGAGCTGGAAGACCTCTTCTTCAACGCCGAAGAACACGACGACCTCCCGAAGACGATCCTCGGACAGACGGGCAACTTCCGCGAAGACGACGTCGTGGACATCACGCTGTCGACGCCCGAAGCGGCTTCGTTCTTCGCGCGCCGAATCTTCGAAGGGCTCGCGTACGAAGGCGCCGAGTCCGAGGTCGTGACCGAACTCGCGAAGATGGCGACCGACGGTGGATACGAGATCAAGCCGCTCGTCCGCGCCGTGTGCCTCTCCCGGGCGTTCTATTCGTCCAAGGCGATGAAGACGCAGGTCGCCGACCCGGTCCTCCAGATGGTCGGGCTCGCGCGTGCGACCGAGATTCCCTTCGAGTCGTGGGATCTGCGTTGGAACGCCGAGAACATGGGGCAGATGCCGCTCGATCCGCCGAGCGTCAAGGGCTTCCCGCAGGGACTCGGATGGGCGGGCGAGCAGCCGCTGCTCAATCGAGCGGTGATGGTCGACGACGTCGCGGGCAAGAACCACACGCACGATCCGCTGACGGGCGAAGACCTCGATCCGATCACCATGGAGCACCTGCTGCCCCCGCCCGACGCGATGGGCGCGATCAGTGGCGCCTCGACGGTGGACCATCTGGCGAGATTGCTCGACGTGGCGCCGACGCCGGCCGAGCGGCAGGTCCTCGTGGACTACATGGACAACGAGGTCAACGACTCGGGCCAGCTCGCACCGTTTCCCTTCGACGGGACCGACGCCGATCAGGTCGAGGTCAAGGTTCGCGGCTTGCTCTCGATCCTCGCGCAGCACCCCGACGTGATGAAGAACTAGGAGACCCCCGATGAACCGCTCCATCGCTCGCGACGTTCGCCCGGGGTTCTCCCGCCGATCCATCCTCTCCGGGCTGACGCTCGGGCTCGGCACCGCGGTGCTTGCGCCGCGGTTCTCGCTGCGCAGGGCGCTTGCGGCGCCCCCGACCGATCCGACGTTCGTCGTCCTCGTCAATCTGTCCGGAGGCAACGACAGCCTCAACATGTTCGTCCCTCACGGGCTCTCGGCGTACTACACCCAGCGGCCGAACATCGCGATTCCGAGCGGCGATCTCCTGCCGATCACGGCGGGGGAGGGACTCCATCCCGCGCTCGCGCCGATTCATCCGCTCTACGCGGCGGGCGATCTCGCGATCGTGCGCCAGGTCGGCTACCCCGATCCCAACCTCTCGCACTTCGAGAGCGCCGACATCTGGAGCAAGGGCGTGCGCGACCTCCAGGGCACGACCGACCCTCGCGGCTGGATCGGACGTGCGGCCGATCTGTACTTCCCGGGCGCGCTCGACGTCGTCGGCGTCGGCGTGGGCCGAAGCTCCGACTTCGTGGCCAACACCGCGAAGCCGCTCGTCGTCGAGGGGCTCGGCTCCTACGGTCCCGGCCAGAACGCGGTGCCGTGGTGGGAGCGCGATCAGCGCGATGCCGCGGCGAAGGCGATGCTGGCCGCGGGCTCGGCCGTCGAGACGTCACCCGCGAAGGACCTGCGCAAGGGCCTCGTGAACGCCTACGACCTCGTGGACGTGATCAAGGCCGCCGAGGACGGCTACACGAGCCCCGTCACCTACCCGGACGAGTATTTCGCGTCGCGGCTTCAGGACGTCGCGCGGCTCATCAAGGCCGGGCTCGGCGGGCGCGTCTTCTACACCGGGCTCGGTGGCTTCGACACGCACTCCGAT
This sequence comes from Planctomycetia bacterium, assembly GCA_031401505.1. Lineage (GTDB taxonomy): Bacteria > Planctomycetota > PLA2 > PLA2 > JAEUHO01 > JANNRO01. The sequence continues at coordinate 11,912 of JANNRO010000623.1, read as the reverse complement.
CAACCCGCGCAGCACACCGACATCCTCTCGCGCCTCGCGCAGGCCCTTGACGCGTTCCAGAAGGATCTCGTCGCGATGGGCAAGTGGGACAAGGCCGCGATCGTCGTGATGAGCGAGTTCGGCCGCCGCGTCTACGACAACTCGAGCTTCGGCACCGATCACGGACACGGGCAGAGCATCCTCGCGCTCGGCGGCGCGCTGCAGGGCGGTGTCTTCGGTCCCGCGCACACCAACGCCCATCTGACCGACAACGAGGACGTCCCCGGCACGATCGATTTCCGCGCGATCTACGCCAACATTCTCGAGCGTCACCTCGACGTCGGCGCGGGCAGCGGCGTCTTTCCCGAGGCGTGGACCGGCGATCAACGCGTGGCGCTTTTCTCCTAGCGCCAGCGAGCGTTCGCGTCGAAACAAGGATCGTCGCGAATCGATTCGGGCGAAGCGCGCATCGGTATCCCCCCAACCGACCGCGCCGAGCTCACGAGGGGCGGGTGCCCGAGGCTTGCCTCGGCCCCGCCCCTCCATCCAACGAAGGTTTTCCCGAAAGTGTCAGACACTTCCGAGAAAACCTTGTAGTCCTGTAGGACGCTGGTCAGCCGCCGGCGCGGACTTCGCTCCAGAGATCGGTGATCTTCTTCATCTCGGCGCCGAGGTCGGTCTCCGACTGAAGGCGCTTGCGAACGTCGGCCGGGGCGTAGATCACGGGATCCTCGCGCACGGACTTGTCCACCTTCTCGAACGCGTCCTTGTTGGGCACCGCGTACCGAATTCCGTTGCTGATACGCGCGGCGATGTCGGGCCGCAGCACGAACTCGATGAACTTCTTCGCGAGTCCCTTGTTGGGCGCACCCTTCGGGATCACGAGATTGTCGTACCAGAGGATCCCGCCCTCCTTGGGCACCGCGAACGCGAACTTCCCCGGCATCTCCTTCATCGCCTGCGCCACGTCGCCGTTGTAGGCCTGGATCATCGACGCTTCGCCCGAGAGCAGGTGATCCTTCGTCTCGCCGGTAAAGCCCTTGACGTTTTTCTTCCAGCCTCGCAGCACGTCCTTCGCCGCCGCGAGGTCCTTCGCGTCGGTCGAGTTGATCGACGCACCTCCGAGCAGCATCGCGCACGCGACCACGTCGCGGCCCTCCTCGAGCAGGAAGGCGTTCCCTCCACCGACGCCCTCCTGACCGAAGACCGACCATGAGTCGGGTGCCGTCGTCACCTTCTCGGTCCTCCACGCGATGCCGACCGTGCCCCACGTGTAGGGCACCGACCACTCGTTCTTCGGATCGGGGCCCGAGCCGACGAACGTCGGGTCGAGGTGCTTGTAGCCGGGCATTCCCGCCGCGTCGACGCGCTCGAGAAGCCCCTGGCTGATCAACACCTCCAACAGGCGGTCGCTCGGGAACGCGAGATCGAAGCCGGTCTTCTTGTCCTGGAGCTTGGCCAGCAACTCGTCGTTCGACCCGTAGTTCCACGGAACCTCGACCCGGCAGCCGAATTCCTTCTGGAAGTCGGCGAGCACGTCGTCGGGCATGTAGTTCGACCAGATCGTGATGACGAGCTTCGGCCCGCCCTTCTTCTCGCCGCCGCAGGCCGCGACAAGGAACACCATGCCGACGAGGGCGAACAGGTGGAACGGACGGAACAGACGGTTCGACACGCGAGGGGACTCCGGAAGACGGCCGGCGATCGTACCGCTCGTCGGACGCAGGTCCCGTCCGCGATTCGATTCCCCTCCCCCAGACCCCCTCTCCATCCGACCTCGGAGAATTCTGCGCGTGCAATCGTCCGCGCACCGTCTCTGATGGCGGATGGACGCCACCCTCACCCTCGTCGAGCGCGCGCAGGCGGGTGATCGGTCGGCGTTCGCCGATCTCCATGCACACTTCGGGCGTCCGCTCTTTCTCTACCTCGCGGGACTGCTGCGTGTTCGGGAGGATGCCGAGGACGCGTGGCAGGCGACGTTCCTTTCGGCGTGGAGGCACCTCGGACGACTGCGCCGCCCCGATCGATTCGCCGCTTGGCTGTTCCACATCGGGACGAACTCCGCACGGGACGTCGCACGACGAAGGACCACGTTTCCGAAGGCGCTCGGCGCGGGCGACGACCTGTTGGTCGCCCGGCCCGACGCCCAACCGGGCGACTCCGATGCGGCGCGACTCGTCGCCGGACTCGAGCCCCGCACGCGGGCGCTCGTCCTCCTGCGCGCGGTCGAAGGCTGGAGCGCGGAGGAAGTGGGTGCGGCACTCTCGTGGAGCGTCGCGACGGTGAGACGCCGGTACGCGCGGGCGCTCGATCTGTTGCGGGCTCATGTCAACGAAAGGGATTCCAATGGTCGATGAAACCGAGTCTCGCGTTCGGCGCGCCTTCGCGCGCGTCGTACCCTCGCCGGCGGCGGGCGCCGATCTCGCCGATGCGCTCGCGACCGCCGAGCGGGCGGCGGCCACGCCCGCACGTCGTTCTCTCTGGATCGGTGTCGCGGCGGCCGCGGTGTTGATCGCCGCGGTCGGCATCGTCGCTGTGCGGCGGGAGCCGGTCGACGGTCGCGAAGCGAAGAAGATCGTCGCCTCGGCGCTTGACGGGCGCACCGTGCGCGTGCGCATCGATGCCAGCGGTTGGGTCGAGCTCGACGATCTCGACGGCACGCCCCGCGCACGCGTGGAACTCGGCGGAACGCCGGCCCGGGCGAGTGACGGGCTCGACGCGCTCGAGCGCGCGCTCGTGGAGATCACCGCGCGCGTGCCGCGCGACCTGAATGGACTCTCACCCGTTGCGCTCGAACTGGTGCCGAGCAAGCAGGCGCGCTGGCGGTGGATCCAATGGACGATGCAGGCGGCCGCGCACCCCAAGGTCCTCATGGTCACCATGCGATTCGGCGCCGAGGGAAGCGATGAGACCCCGTTCGAGCAGCGACTGCCGGTGGATCTGGCCATGGAACCGACCGACGAGTCGCCACCGGTGGGGGTGGCAGTGATCGTGCAGGTGAGCGAGAAGGGTGGCGCGCGCATTCGTCTCGCGGGCACCGAGTCCCCCTGGACCGTGGATTTCGATTCGTCGCTCGCCCCGATCGAGTCCCGACCCGTCGAACTCTCGCGCGCGATGTCGGAACTGAGTTCGTCGCTTCGGACGGCCGCGGCGGGCGAGAGGAACGGAGTCTTCGGCGATATCGAGGTGCCGACGCCCTCGGGTGACGGCGTGACCTACGAACTCGTCCACGAGGTCCTTCGAGCGTTCCGCGAGGCGGGCATCGACGACGTTCGCTTCAACGGCGCCGCGAGGCCGAAGCCGCAGGAAGGCACGTCTTCTCGCTGAATTCGCTGATCCCGCGCGGTGCGCGCGGCCAGGTCGGATTCGGGTCCCGGCGTCCGTTCATGCTTCGATTGATCGGTGATCGACGACCCGCCCGAACTCCTGCGCACGGTGAAACGTCCGATGGCGCGGTTGTTCGCCTATCTGCGCCCGATGCGCCGTCGTCTCGCCAGGGCCGTGGCGTCGAGCGTCACGAACAAGGTGCTCGATCTCGCGCCCCCGTTGCTGGTCGCGTGGCTCGTCGACATCTGCGCCGCGAAGCCTCCTTCGTGGATCGCAAGCCTCGCCGGCCCCGGGCTGCCCGCGCAAGTCGTGTTCATCGCGGTCCTGACCGTCATCGTGTTCGGGCTCGAGAGCCTCTTCCAGTGGTTCTACAGCCTGGGCTTCCTGCGCCTCGCGCAGGACGTCCAGCACGTGCTCCGCCTCGACGCCTATCGCGCGATGCAGGATCGGGAACTCGAGTTCTTCGAGGAGCACCGGCTCGGGCGCACGCTTTCGATGCTGAACGACGACGTGAACCAACTCGAACGGTTCCTCAACGGCGGGTTGAACGAGATCGTCCAACTCATCGTGCTGATCGTCGTCGCGACGGTGCTGATCTTCGGCATCTCGTGGGAACTGGCGCTCGTCGGCATGGCGCCGATCCCCGTGATCGTGTGGGGCAGCCTGCGCTTCTCGAAGGCGCTCCAGCCCCGCTACGCCGTCGTGCGTCACGCGGTGGGCGACCTCGCGAGCCGGCTCGAAAACAACATCGCGGGCATCCTCGTCGTCAAGTCGTTCGTCGCCGAGGAGTACGAGGCGGGCCGCGTCGCCGAGGCGAGCGACGCCTATCGCAAAGCCAACCGCTTCGCGATCCGCATTTCCGCGGCGTTCATCCCGATGATCCGCATGGCGATCGCGCTCGGCTTCGCGGGTGGGCTGGCGCTCGGCGGCTTCTGGGTCGCCGATGGCAAGATCACTCCGGGTGACCTCGTCCTCTTCGGCATGATGATCCAGCGCATGCTCTGGCCGCTGACGCGGCTCGGAGAGACGCTCGACAACTACCAGCGGGCCCGGGCGAGCGCGGCCAAGGTGTTCTCGCTCCTCGACACGCCGTCGTCGGTGCTCGATCCCGCGCGGCCCTCGTCGCTCGGCGCCGTGCGCGGCGAGGTGCGCTTCGACGACGTGAAGTTCGCCTACTCCCGCGGCGAGCCCGTCCTCGCGGGCCTCTCCTTCACCGTGGCCCCGGGCGAGATGGTCGGGATCGCCGGACCGACCGGCGCCGGGAAGTCGACGATCGTCAAGTTGCTGCTGCGCCTCTACGACGTGACGGGTGGCGCCGTGACGATCGACGGGACCGACGTCCGAGCGGTGACCCAGCGCGATCTGCGCCGCCACATCGCGCTCGTGTCGCAGGACGTCTACCTCTTCCACGGCACGATCCGCGACAACATCGCCTATGGCTACGTCGCGAGCGCGGTTCCACCCTCCGCCGCGGTCGAGGACGCCGCGCGGCGGGCACAACTTCACGAGTTCATCGTCTCGCTGCCGGAGGGCTACAACACGCTCGTCGGCGAGCGGGGAATCAAGCTCTCGGGCGGGCAGCGCCAGCGTCTTTCGATCGCGCGCGCGATCCTGAAGGACGCGCCGATCCTCGTGCTCGACGAGGCGACGAGCAGCGTGGACACCGAGACCGAGCGACAGATCCAGCAGAGCCTCGCGAAGCTCGCCAAGGGGCGCACGGCGATCGTCATCGCGCACCGCCTGTCGACGATCCGCCACGCCGACCGCATCCTCGTGCTGCGCGACGGCGTCGTGGCCGAGGAAGGCCACCACGACGACCTCGTGGCCCGCGGCGGCACCTATGCCGACCTGTGGAACGTGCAAAGCGGCAACGTCGAGGTTTTTCCCGAAAGTGTCTGACACTTTCTGGAAAGACTATGCTTGTCGGCGTGACTTCGACCCGACCCGCCTCGTCCCCGTTCGACTGGTCCGGGCGTCGGGTCCTCGTGACGGGCGCGGGCGGGTTCATCGGCAGCCAACTCGTCGAGCGGCTCGTCGGCGCGGGCGCCGAGGTCCACGCGTTCATCCGCTACAACTCGAGGAACGACCTCGGCTTCCTCGGAGACCTGAAGGCTCGCGTCGAGGGACTCAAGATCTCGACCGGCGACATCCGTGACCTCGACACCGTGCGCGGCATCGCCGAGGGCGCCGACACGATCTTCCATCTCGCGGCGCTGGTCGGCATTCCGTACTCGTATCAGCACGTCCATCAGGTCGTCGAGGTCAACGCGATCGGGTCGTTGAACGTCCTGACGGCGGGCAAGGAAAAGGGCGTGCGACGCATCGTCACGGCGTCGACGAGCGAGGTGTACGGCTCCGCGTTGACCGTTCCCATCGACGAGAGCCACCCGAAGCAACCCCAGTCGCCCTACTCGGCGAGCAAGATCGCGGCCGACGCGCTCGCCCGCAGCCACTATCTCTCGTTCGGGCTTCCCGTGGTGATCTGCCGTCCGTTCAACACGTACGGGCCCCGGCAGTCGGACCGCGCGATCATCCCCTCGTTGATCGCCCAGGCGCTCGTCAAGGACGAAGTCGTCCTCGGGAGCGTCGATCCGACGCGCGATTTCACCTATGTCTCCGACACGGTCGACGGGTTCGTGCGACTCGCCGAGCGCGACGCGTGCCTCGGCGAGGAGATCAACCTCGGCACCGGGCGCGAAATCCGCATCGGCGACCTCGCCAAACGCATCGTCGAACTCGTCGGACGCGACGTCCCCATCACCGAATCGGACGAGAGGAAGCGCCCGGCCCACAGCGAGGTCGCGCGGCTCTGCTCGAACAACGCGAAGGCGCTCCGGCTCGCGGGCTGGTCGCCCCGGGTCGGGCTCGACGAGGGCCTGCGTGCGACGATCGACTGGATCAATCGTTCGGGGCATCTCTTCGCACCCGGCACGTACCGGATCTGACCCGCATGAAAGCCGTCATCCTCGTCGGCGGCCTCGGCACGCGGCTGCGTCCCCTGACGTTCGCGGTGCCCAAGCCCCTGCTGGCCGTCGGCGAGAAGCCGATGCTGCAGCTGATCATCGAGCAGTTGCGCGACGCCGGTTGCCTCGAGATCATCCTCGCCACGGGGTACCTGGCGCCCCTGATCGAGGCCTTCTGCGGCGATGGCTCGCGCTTCGGGGTCCGCGTTTCCTACGTCCACGAGGACAAGCCGCTCGGGACGGCGGGCCCGCTGTCGCTCGTGCGCGATCGCATCGCCCCCGACGAGCGATTCGTCCTGATGAACGGCGACATCGTCACGCGGTTGCGGTTCCAGGGTCTCTTCGACTTCGCGCGCGACTTCGACTTGACGGTCGGGTACGTCGACTACGCCTACCAGTCGCCCTACGGTGTTCTGACGGTCGAAGGTGACCAAATCGTCGGCATCACCGAGAAGCCGCGCGTCGACTACCGCGTCAGCAGCGGCATCTACGTCGTCAACGGATCGGTCCTGCCCCTCGTTCCCGACGGGGCGTTCTTCACCGTGCCGAACCTCATCGAGACGATGCGCGCGGCCGGGCGCAGGGTCGGCGCGTACCACATCCGGGAGTTCTGGCTCGGCGTCGAGGACCTCGATCAGATCGAGGTTGCGTCGAAACGTTTTCGGGATGCCGACGGGTCGTAGCCGACGCCCTCGCGTGCCGCCCGTCCTCGCCATCGTCACCGAGATCCCGACGCCGTATCGCGCGCCGCTCTACGATCTGCTCGCGTCGCGGGGGGCGATCACGCCGCACGTCTTCTACCTCGTCGAGCGCGAAGTTTCCCGCACGACGCTGGCCGTCGATTGTTCGGGCCACCGCCACGAGCACTTGAAGGGCGGCGGGTTCTCGTTCCGCACGCGCCAGGGCCCGTTCACGTGGAAGTGGACGCGTGGCCTCGAGAAGCGCCTGGAGGCGCTCGCGCCCGACGCCGTCGTCGTGTCGGGCTGGGCGCACGGCGCGATGCACGCGGCCTCGCGCTGGGCCGCGGCGCACGGCGTGCCGACGCTCGTCACGAGCGAGAGCCATCCGCGCGTCCATCGGCTCCGGCTCCGCACGTGGCTGCGCGATCGCGTGGCCCGTCCGTTGGTTGCGCGCGCGAGCGCCTGGCTCCCGGTCTCGTCGCGCGCGCAGGGGCTGCTCGAGCGACTCGGCGCCGCCCCCGCGCGATGCTTCATCGTGCCCAACGCGCCCGACACCTCCCGATTCGCCGACGCGAGGAGCAACGTCGCGCGCCGCGCGGCCGTGCGCGCCGAATGCGGCGCGGACAGCGAGCCGGTGACGCTCTTCGTCGGTCGGTTGATTCCGGCCAAGGGCCTCGACGTATTGCTCGACGCCGCGGCGAAGCAACGTCCCGCGCCGCTGCTCTGGATGGCGGGCGGCGGTCCGGAACTCGGACGCCTCGTCGAGCGGGTACGGGCGCTTTCGCTGACCGGGCGTGTTCGATTTCTCGGCGAGCAACCGTACGATCGTGTGGTCTCGCTCTGCGCGGCCGCCGACGTCATCGCGTTGCCCTCGCGCCACGAGCCCTACGGTGTGGCGCTCCACGAGGGCATGGCCGCCGGTTGTGCCGCGCTCGCGTCCGACGCGGTCGGTGCCGCGTCCGACCTCGTCGAAGAGGGCGTGTCGGGTCACGTCGTCACGTCGGGCGACGTCGACGGACTCGCCCGCGCGTGGGCCGATCTGCTCCTCGAGCGCGCGCGCCTCGCCCGATTCGGTGCGGCCGCGGCGCGTCGTGCCGCCGAGCGCGGTCAACCGTTCGCGGCGAGTCAAATGGAGCGCGCCGTCGCCGTCGCGCTCGCACGACCTCGCACGGGGGCGGCGACATGAGCGGTCCCCGCGTCGGCGTGGACGGGCTCGCGCTGCGCACCGGCGGTGGCGTCACGTGGCTCGTGAAACTCGTGCCCGCGCTGGCCGAGGTCTGGCCCGAGGCGTCGATCGAGGTGTTGGTTCGCCCGGAGGTTGCGCTCCCGCCCGGCGCCGACGCCCGGGTCACGTGGACGCGGCGCCGACTGCCGTCGGGGCCGCTGCGCCTACCATTCGAGAAGTGGATCGTCCGTCGCTGGGTCCGCAGGCAGCGCCTCGACGTGGTGCTCGTGGGGGCGGACGCGGGTCCCGTACGCCTTTCGTGCCCGTTCGTTCAGGCGTCGCTCAACGCGAAGCCGTATGTCGGCACCGGGCTGCGGTATCGCCTGCTGCGGGCGGCGGCCCGCTCGACGGCGCGGGGTGCGGCGGCGACGGTCTTCCTATCGGAGAGTCACCGCGTCCTCGCCGAGTCGCTGCTTCGGCCCCGCCGTGGGCTCGCGATTCCCGCCGGGGTCGACCTTCCGCCGGCCGACGCTCGGCCGCGGCTGCTCGCGGAACCGTACGTGCTGGTCGTCGCGACCGGCTACGACCACAAGGACATCGGCACCGCGCTGCGCGCGGTGCTCGCACTGCGGGCACGTGGCGATCGACATCGCCTCGTGTGGGTGGGCCTCGCCGTCGATCCTCGCGTGGTCGACGAACTTCGTACGCTTTCGACCCACGATCCCGAGGCGCTCTTCGAAGCGGGGGCCGTCGACCCATCGACGCTCGAAGCGTGGTATCGCCACGCCGATGCGGTCATGCTCCCGAGCCTCCTCGAGTCCGGCGGGTTGCCCGTCGCCGAAGCGTTGGCCCGGGGAATTCCGGTCGTGGCGTCCGACATTCCCGCGATCGCCGAAACGGCCGCGGGCGCGGCGCGACTCCATCCCCCGCGCGACGTCGCGCGCGCCACCACTCTGCTCGCTGACGTCTTCGCATCCGCGCCCGTCGACGCGGACACGCGGGAGGCGTCGGGGCGTGCTTGGGCCGCGCCACGGTCGTGGTCGGCCGCCGCCCACCGTTATCGGGAGGTGCTCGAGCGCGCGATCGCCGAGCGGGACCTGCGTCCGACCTGAAATCTCGTCGTCGGAGGGGATGGGCCTTGTCGGCCCGAAGGGCCAGAGGAAGGGGGGCGGCGTCGAAACCGTCTCACCCGCCTGCGGATCGCCTATTCTTCGACACCACATGACGAACCACCCCGTCCCTCAACCGCCGCGTTCGATCTCGATCGCCACGGTCCTGGCGTTCGTGGGGCTCGTCGCGATGGCGGGAGGCTGGTTCCTGCCGTGGGGCACGAACGTCGATGTTCAGGGTGTCGGGCCCTCCGGTCCGGAACTGGACCAGTTGACCGATCCGAGATCGAACGCAGGTGTCCCGGCCGACGTGGTCGAGGTCGCCAGGCGCCTTCGGGACAACGGCTCCGCCAGCGGGAGCGACCTCGTCGTCGTGGGTTCGCATTGGGTGGATCGCACGCCGTCCGATTCCCCCGTCGAACGACGGGCGTGGAGGATCGGCCTGTTCGCCGCGAAGGCGGCGCCGTACCTCGCGGCGTTTCTTGCGCTCCTGCTGCTGCTCGGGCGTCTGCGCAAGCCGTCGTCCCCGGTCCTCGGTTCCGTGCTCGCATACACGCTCGGCATCCTCGGTTTCGCGGCCCTTCTCGCGATCGGCGCCTCGGAGAACGCGCGCGCGGCGGTCAGCAACGATCCGTCCCTCCTCGGGATCGGCATCTTCGCGATCGTCGGCGGGATGCTCGCGACCCTCTTCGGCTCGTTGGGCTCGATGCGCACGTCGACGTGGTGGAAGTCGCTCCTGCTCGCGCTCGCGCTGGTGATCGCCGTGCTCGCGACCGTCGTCGCGCTGGTCAAGGCCGCGTAGCCTGCGGGACCGCCATCCGATGAACGATTCCTCGTCTCCCCCCCGCTGGGCCCCGATCGTCGCGCGCGCGTCGGGCGTCTGGATCCTCGTCGGCTGCCTGCTGAAGGCGTTCCTCGGGACGCCGGCCGATCTGCCCTCCGTCATCCGACGCCTCCCCCTGTCGCTCGGGACGACGTTCTCGCTGGTTCTCGCGATCGAGGCGTTCGTGGGGCTCATGATGCTGCTCCGTCCGGGCCGTGCGTGGCCTGCCGAGATCCTGTTGCTGGTCGCCTTCGCCGTCGTCCTCGCGACCCAGTTGGTGGCCGGCGTCTCGTCGTGCGGCTGTTTCGGAGCGACGATTCCCGTTCCGCCGTGGGCGATGCTCGTCGTCGACGTCCTGTTTCTCGGCGGCCTCCTGTGGTCCACGCCCTGGCGGCTCCCGCACGGCGGCACGAAGGACCTCCTGGCCGGCGCCGCGGCGCTCGTCTTCGCGGTGCTCCTGCCGCTGATCGTCAATCGCGAGACGAAGATCGAGTCCGTGAGGCCGGCGACGTCGAGCGATCCGACGGCGAGTCCGGGCGCGGCTCCGGCTGCGAATCAGGGGACGGGGCTGCGGCGCTGGGTGGAACTCGGGCTCGAGTCGTGGTCGGGGAAGGCGCTGCGGGAAACGTCGCTCGCCAAGGCCGTGACGTTGCCCGAGTCGACCGACGGCGTGTGGATCTTCTATCGCGAGTCGTGCGACGTGTGCGCGGAGTGCCTCCAGATGATGTCGATCCTCGAGCGCGGCGCGCGCGACGTGACCCTCGTCCGGATTCCCGAGAAGCCCGGCTCCTCCGAGAAGGTCGCCGTCCACGCGCTCCCGATGGGCGCGCACGTGCGGCGCATCGATCTGCCCGCCGGCGTCGATTGGATCGTCACGGCTCCCGCACGGATGATCGTCGAAGGCGGTGTCGTGACGGAGGCCCGCGAGGGCGTCGGCGGCCAAGACTGCCGATAGAACTTACGACAGCGTCGTCGGGCGCACGAGCCTGAGCGCCAGCAACGCCACGAGGAACGTGCCGAGGAGCGAGACGGTCGCGAGCGCGTTCAGGATCGGACTCGCGCCCTTGGTCACGAGTCCGCCGACCCGGACCGGCAGCGTCGGCGCCGTATCGGGGGCGAGGAAGAGCGTGATCATGTAGTCGTCGAACGAGATCGTCAGCGCCAGCAACGCCACGGCCGCGAGCGCGGGCTTCAGATGGGGAATGATCACGTGCCACACGGCGCCCGCGCGCGAGGCACCCAGGTCACGCGCCGCCTCGACGAGGCTCGTGTCGAGCGAGCGCAGCCGCGTCTCTACGATCACCAGCCCGAACGCGGTGGCGAGCGTGCCGTGCGCCAGCAGCAGCGACGCGAAGCCGGGCTCGAGGCCCAGCGCCTCGAACGCCCCGCGCCACGACACGCCGAGCACGATGTCGGGCAGGATCACGGGCAGCGCCCATAGCGCCGCAAGCGGGATCGCGACGGCGCGCTTCGCCCCCCGCAGTCCGAGCGCCGTCAGCGTCGAGAGGACGACCGCGACGCCCGCCGCGCACAGCGCCAGCCGGATGCTGACGTCGAGCGGGGCCGAGAGGCTCTGCGCCTGCCGGTCGTCGCCCGAGAAGAGCGCGCGATACCAATCGAGCGAGAATCCCTCCCAACGCGAGGTATAGCGCCCCGCGTTGAACGAGAAGACCGCGAGGATCACGATCGGCAGATAGAGGAAGACCAGCACCGACCAGCCGACGATCGACGGCGTCTTCGAGTTACGCACGGGACGCCCTCCGGCTCGCCGCCACCGGCACGAGCGAGAGGATCGCCGCCACCGTCAACGCGACGCCGAGCACCGCGCCGGTCGGCCAGTCCCGCCCCTGCAGGAACCGGTCTTGC
>JANNRO010000622.1:0-15433 GCA_031401505.1 Planctomycetia bacterium | reverse complement strand
CTCAAGATGGGCGGCTACGGCCTGATTCGCATGGCCTACCCGTTCTTCCCCGACGCGGCCGCCCATTCCGCGATCGAGAACACGATCCTGATCCTTGCGATCCTGAGCATCGTGTACGGCGCGTTCGTGGCGATGGCGCAGACCGACTTCAAGAAGATGGTCGCGTACTCCTCGGTCAGCCACATGGGCTTCGTGACGCTCGGGATCGCGAGCCTGCGGGCCGAGGGCGTCAACGGCGCGATGTACATGATGCTGGCCCACGGCACGATCAGCGCGATGCTCTTCATGTTGGTGGGGGTCATCTACGACCGGGCCCACCATCGAGACATCGATCGGTTCGGCGGCCTCGCGTGGGTCATGCCGACCTACTTCGCGTTCGCGGCCTTCGGAATCTTCGCGAGCCTGGGCCTTCCGGGCCTCTCGGGCTTCGTCGCCGAAATCACGGTGTTCCTCGGCTCCTTCGCGGTGCATCCGCGGCTGACGCTGCTGGCGACCGTCGGCATGGTCGTGACGGCGGCCTACTACCTGATCACGCTTCAGAAGGTCTATCTGGGTGACACGCCGGCGATCTACAAGGACCCGGCGCACTACCCCGACGTCTCGAGGCGCGAACTCCTGATCCTCGTGCCGTTGGCCCTCGTGACGCTGTGGATGGGCGTCCTCCCGGCCGGCGCCATGGAGATCTACCGCGGCGACCTCGAGGCGATCTTCAGTCACGTCCGCACGGTGGCCAAGCGCTGATCCATGTCCGTCCTCTCCGCCCTCCTCCCGTCGATCCTGCTGACCTCCGGTCTGCTGGTCGTCCTTTTCGCGGACGTTTTCGCGAAGGGGCGCCGCCCGCTGATGCTGCCGTGGATCTCGGGCACGGCGCTCGTCGCGACGGCGGCCGTGTGCATCGCGTGGCTCGCGGGCGGGAAGGGCAGTGACGCGCTCTGGTTGGGCGCGCTCCGGCTCGACAACTTCGCGATCATCCTGACGCTCTTCTGTTGCGTCACGGGCCTCGTGTCGATCTTGGCGACCTTGGTCGGCAACGGGAACCGCACGCCCGGCGGCGAGTTCCACGCATTGGTGCTCGGCGCGGTGCTGGGGATGTCGATCCTCGCGTCGGCGGTCGATCTCGTGACGCTCTATCTCGCCTTCGAGATGGTCTCGATCACGGGCTACGTGCTCGTCGGCATGCGCCGAAGCGACCGTCTCGCCAACGAGGCGAGCCTCAAGTACGTGCTGTTCGGCGCCGTGTCCTCGGGCCTGATGCTCTACGGGCTCTCGTTCCTCTACGGGATCGCGGGCGGCACGAGCCTCGAGAGCCTGCGGGTCGCGGTCGCGGCGGGTGCGGGCGACCAGCCGATCTTCATCGTGGCGGTGCTCCTCGTATTCGCGGGGTTCGCCTTCAAGGTGAGCGCGGTGCCCTTCCAGTTCTGGGCGCCCGACGTCTATCAGGGCGCGCCCACGGCGGTTGCGGGATTCCTGGCCGTCGCGAGCAAGGCCGCGGGTTTCGCGGGCCTGATCCGCGTGATGTCGGCGCTCGGGACCACGGCTTCCGTCGTCGGCAAGGGCGCCGAGGCGACGACGCTCCTGCCGTCGAGCGGGCCGATGTCGATCATCCTCTCCGTCTGCGCCATTCTGACGATGACGCTCGGAAACCTGGGCGCCTGCCGCCAAACCGACCTGAAGCGGCTGCTGGCCTACTCCTCGATCGCGCACGCGGGCTACATGCTGATGGCGCTCTCGGTGTGGACGGGCCCGGCGCTCGAGTCGGTCGTCTTCTACCTCGTCACCTACCTGTTCATGAACCTCGCGGCCTTCTTGCTCGCGGGCATCGTGATCCGGGCGACAGGCACGAGCGACCTCGCCGGATTGAAGGGTCTGGGCTTCCGCCATCCGTGGCTCGCGGCCAGCTTCACGATCGTGATGCTCTCGTTGACGGGCATCCCCCCGATGATCGGATTCATCGGCAAACTCGTGCTCTTCAAGGTCGTGCTCGAGCAGGGCTTCGTCTGGCTGGCCGTGATCGGGCTGATCAACGGCGCGATCTCGCTCTACTACTACGCGAAGCCGCTGATGAAGATGTACCTCGACGACCAGCCGGCCGAGGCCGCGCCCCGAATCGTTCTCGGTCGCGGCGCCGCGGTCCTGACGACCGCCCTCGTCGTCCCCGTCGTCGCGTTCTTCATCTACTGGTCGCCGCTCGTCGACTGGGTCAAGACCGCCGTCCCCGCGCTCGGATTCCGCCCATGAGCGTCCCGTTCGCACCGACCGACAGTCCGATCGACGCCGTTCATCTGACGAGCGCGGTCTCGCACGACGCGATCCGCGCGCGCCTCGACGCCTTGCTGACGCGCACGTTCTATTCGGGTGCGGGCTACGTCTTCGAGAGCGATCCGCACGTGGTCGCCGAAGACGACGCGCTTCTTCAGGCGTTCGCGACGGTCCGCGAGGGCGACCGCCGCCACTCGCATCTGCTCGGCACCGTCATCCAGAACCGCGGCGGCGTGCCCCAGCCGGGTGTCTTCCCGTGGTGGGACCTGGACCTCAATTATCTGACGGTCCCGACGCTCGGGCGCTTCGTCCTCGACTCGATGCGCGAGGAGATCGGGCTCTACGAGCAGTTGCTGGCCGTGTGGCCCGTGAACGACCCGTCGTCGAAGGCAACGCTCGCGTGGATTCACAGCGACAAGGTCCATCAAGTGGCCGACTTGGCGCCCGTCGTTGCCGAAGCCATCGCCCGCGAGGCTGCCACCAACAAGTCGGCGATCGAGGCCGTCAAGAAGGCGCGTACGGCTCGGCTTGCGAAAGAGAAGGCTGCCGCCGAGGCCGCCAAGAAGGCGAAGGCTGCGGGGGCCGCCAAGCCCGTCGCGGGTGCCGCGAAGCCCGCTGCCGTCGCGGCCCCGAGCGCCGCCAACCTCGATCCCAACGAGCCCGGCATCTCCAAGAAGGAGAAGGGCCGCCGTGCCGTCATGCGCCTTCGCGCCCAGCACGGGATCGCGACCCCCGGAGCGCCCGCTCCGGCCGCGGCGGCGCCTGCCGCGGCTGCTCCCGTGGCAGCGGCTGCTCCGGCCGGGGCCGATCTCCCCGACCCGAACGAGCCCGGCATCTCCCCGAAGGAGAAGGCCCGGCGTCAGATGCTCAAGATGCGCGCGGCGTCGGCTCCTGCGGCAGCTCCTGCCGCCGCTCCAGTCGCCGCCGCTCCCCCGGCTGTGGCGGCCGCCGAACTGCTCGACCCGAACGAGGCCGGCATCTCTCCCAAGGAGAAGGCCAAGCGTCAGATGTTGAAGATGCGTGCCGCGGCGGGCGCTCCGGCCGTCGCAGTCCCCGCATCCGCCCCCGCCGATGCGCCGACTCCGCCTCCCGTTGCCGCCCCGGTGGCCGCCGTTCTCGAAGACTTGGGCGATCCCGACGAGCCCGGCCTCTCTCCCAAGGAGAAGGCCCGCCGTAAGGTCGCGCGCATGCGAGCGCAGCAGAAGTAGAGGGGGCGCTCGTCACGCCCGCGTCGGACGCGAGCCCCGTCGGCGATTCGATTCGGCGTGTCGCGCCGGCGCCGGGCTCCGCGTGCTTACTTCGGCTTCACGAGAAAGCACCAAGGCCCTCGGCGCGTCGGATCCTCGGACACACCGTCCGGTCCCGCGATCGCCGCACTCCATTCGATTTGGATCGACGGCAGTCGAGCCCCCGAGGAGAACGTTCCTTCCCAGAGTACCTGAATCCACCCGACGAACGATCGGTGGGTCGCAAAGTACTCCGGTTCCGATGCCGTGATCAGGCGTGCCGCTTCGTCTTCGTCGATCCGGCGCGATCCCTGTTTGGGGAGCGCTTCCCTTCGTGCCCAGAAATCCCCGGCCTCGCGGCGAGTTACGCCGACGCTGCCCCGGAAGGTCTCCGTCGGGTCGTCGGATTCGATCTTCTTGGGCACGCGCGCGATCGAGATCCACTCCGACCAGTGTGTGCCATCCACGCCGAACCGTACGAAGACGTGTCCCATGAGCCCCGCACGACTCCACGGCAGGGTGATCGTCAGCGACACATGTCGGGCTGCCTTCGACATCAGTCCGACGCCGACCGGTTCGGTCGTCTCGATCCAACCATCGACGAGCTCCCCCGTGCTTCTTCCATCGAATCCGATCCCGCCATCGCGCACACCGATGCGCTCCGGCGTGGACCAACGGGCGAACTTCGACGCGAAGGCGGAGTCCGTCAGATCGAACGTCACGCGACCGGAGACGGCGCCGCCCGCACCGGCAAATTGCTCCGGCACCGACAAGATCAGGAGACCCGACATCACTACGGCTCCAACGGTCGAGATCCGCATGGGCGCCTCCATCTTGAGTTTCGCATGGGGACCGATCGCAGCCATCGGAACATGGGGGTAGGCGGCGAACTTCCTTCGACGTTGGTCGATTCCCGGCAGGCTGCCAACGACTCGATCGCGCTCAGGGACCCGAACTTGGACTCCGGCTTCCGGGCGCCTCCCCCGTGTAGAATGGCGGGATGGACCGCCGCCACTGGACCGTTCGCAAGTTCGACGTCAAGCCCGGCGAACCGTGGCCCGACGAAGCCTCGGAGCCTCCTGGCGGCGAACTCTCGATGGCGGAAAAGCTCCGCCTCGCGTGGCCGCTCGCGATGGAAGTCTGGGGGTTCCATGATCCCGCCGCACCTGAATGCCGACTACAGAGACATGTTGTCCGCGTTGAACGACGCGGGAGTTGAGTGGCTCCTCATCGGCGGCTACGCGGTGATCGCGCACGGCTATCCGAGGCTCACGAAGGACATCGACGTCTGGGTGCGGCCGACGAAGGAGAACGCCACACGGGTGCTTCGGGCGCTCGCGGCGTTCGGCGCGCCCGATCACGGGGTCACGATCGACGATCTGTCGCGCCCGAGCAGCGTGGTGCAACTCGGCGTCCCACCCTGCCGGATCGACATCGTGACGGGAGCGCAGGCGCTCACCTTCGACGCGGCGTGGTCGCGCCGGGTGACGCAGGAGGTCGACGGTGTCCGCGTCAATATTCTCGCGTTGGACGACCTCCTGACGAACAAGCGATCCGTCGGCCGTCCGGGCGACCTCGCGGACGTCGCCTCGCTCGAACTGCGTCGTCGTCAATCGGGGAAGCCTCCCGCATAGCGCGGAATTGCCGGAAATACGGAGCCGGGCACGTTTGCTTCAACTTCGGGATATCCGGGAGCAGGGCGAGTCAAATCGGTGAAGACCCAGTTGCACGCTGGGCGGCGCGGCGGGCATGTCACGAAGGTGAAGAATGCGTGCCTGGCGCCGCGCCGCTCGAGAGTCCGGACTCCGTCAGGGCGCGATCGAGCATCTCGGAGAGGCCGGCCTGCCGGGCAGTCCCCCGGAGATAGTCCACGTCGAGGCGTCCTTTCTGCGCCTTGAGCACGCCGAGGACATCACGCCATTGTCGTTCGAGCACTCCGCCCGACAGTCGCAGCCAGTCGAGTTTGCGAAGCACCACGTCTTCGGGAGAAGTGAACGCGGCGGTCTGGCCGCTCTCCCCCAGAGCGATCGCGCGTCGACGTTGCATCTGGCACGAGTCGAGGGTCCGATCTCGCATGACGAACAGGTCGATCTTGATGCCCGTGTCGCCGTCGACGATGTTGTACGAAGTTCCTTCGCGGGCCGCTCGACGCAAGGCAATTTCATCCAGTTCGAAGGTCGGACCGAGTGCCGCGACCAGCGCCACGACTCTCCAAGCGGGGAGGTCGACGAGAATGTCCACGTCGAACGTAGCGCGGGCCTCGCCATAAAATCCGCTCGCGATGGAACCACCCACGGCGTAGTCGACGCCCGCTTCCTCGAGGGCCCTCGCCACACGCAGGACCGTGCGCAGGGGCGCGGAGTCCACCTACGCCCCTTCGAGGACAGGATCCCATCCATAGAGGCGGAGCATCGTCGACCGATCGAGGCGCTGGGAGAAGAGGCGCAGGCGAACCTCCTCGGGCGACGCGTTCGGATACCTCGCCCGGATGCCCGCCATCGCGATTTCCTCGGCGAAATGAATCGCCGCGTCGAGGTGCTTGATTTTCTGTGCCGGCGTCATGTCGTGAAGCCGATCAAAAAGTCGGAGATCCACGTCGGGTGACGTGTCGAGCGACTGCGAGACGTACCCGGGCGGAATGGTCGACATCGGCGCCGACGATTCTACGCGGGGGCGGGACGATCGACACGCCGCCGCAACGCCTGCGTCGGACGCGGGTCCCGTCCGTGGATCACTTCACCGCGGTGAGCGTCAGCACGACATCGCCGGCGGCCAGCGCGGACCCTTCGGCCGTCGCCGTGTGCGTCGGTGCGTCCTCCGGGCCGGCGGTCGCTTCGAGGCCGAGCAGCACGCCGTCCTCGGGATCCAGCAGGACCGAAAACGTCGCCGCGCGCGGGTCCGTCAGCTCGATGGTTCGATGCTCGACTCCATCGGAATTCTTCTGACTCACGTCGATGCGGATCGGCATCGCCACGCCGGCCGGGATCAGCACGGTCCCACGAATTCGGATTCCGCGTCGCAGCCGCAGCTCGACGGTGCCGGACGTCGGGACGGTCACCCGTCGGCGTGCGTCGAGCCAATCGTCGCGGCTGTCTGCGGATGCAGCCTCGAACCAGCACGATCGGCCAGGCAGGCCCGTCATCACGATCCGTCCGCGCGAGTCCGTCCGAAGATCGGCCGATCGTCCGATCGAGTCGCTCCACGTCGCCGAGACGACCGCTCCGGCCACCGGTTGCCCGTCGGCGTCGACCACCGAGACGTCCTGCGACAGGTCGCGAGCGACGGGGAGAGCCCGAATGACCACGTCGACCGCCCCGGGCAGTACGCCATCGACCTCGCCCGCGAGCCCGGTTTCGACGGTCGTGGCACCTCCTCGCCCGGGCAGGGCCGACCCGACGAGGCGCAGTCGATACGGGCCCCCTTTCGGGACCGTCATGTCGAACGCACTGTCGGCATCCGTCCACGTCGAGTTCACGTACGTCTCGCCGAGGACGCACTCGACGCGCACGCGCCCGACACCCGTACCGTCCGACGTCACGACGCGCCCGTGCGTGCGGATTCCCGATTTCAAGACGACGCGGAGTTCGCGGTCCGTCGCCTCGATCTCGTACTCGAGGTGATTGCGGACGAATCGCCGTTCGTCGGTCCCGCCCATCCCATCCCACGCGGCGACCACGATGCTCGGCCTGCGCCCGATGAGAGTGAACGTGGCCGTCGCGTGCACGTCGAGTGGAATGACGGAGCCCCCGACCGCCACCCGGGCCCACGGTACCGGCACGTCGTTTTCATCGACGACCGAGACCCGGAACGACCGTCCCGAGGGAAGACGGAGTTCGACCGGTGACGGATCGACGTCCGCAACGATTGCGATCTCGCGGCTCGGCACCGCCGCGCCGCGCGCATCCGCGCCGATCGAGTATGCCCCCGGTGACAGATCGGCGAAGCGGAATCGACCGAGATCGTCGGTGAAATCGGTCTCTTCCCGTCCGTAGAATGCGTCGGGGATCGGCGTGCGACCGACTCGGAGGCGCCCCCGGTCGCCGTTGGCGCCCGAACACTCGACGCGTGCCGACGGAACGGGTGTCCCCTCGCTCGTGACGACGCGACCCGCGAGAGTTCGCGCCGCGGGCACGCGCACGTCGCCGAGATCGATGACGCCCGGCGCGCCCGGGCGCGGGTCGAAGTCGAGCAGCGTGCGTCCGAAGCCGACGCCCATCACGACGAGCGTGTGCGGCAGGTCACGTCGCAAACTGGAGAGCGCGAATCGACCGTCGGTGCCGCTCGTGGCCTCCGCCGTACTGATGTGCTGCTGACCATCCACTCGATCCGTGCTGCCGATTGCCGCGATCGTCGCTCCGGCGATCGGCTTGCCGTCCGGCCCCACCACTCGACCCGCGACGTTGTCACCTTTCGACAGCGCGAAATCGAGGCTCGTCACTGTCCCGACGATCGCGTGGCCGCGCCCGTATCCTTCGGCGAGCACGTGGAGGTCGCTGACGCCCTTGCCCGTCCAACCAGCCAGGATGTAGCGTCCGTCGGCGTCGGTTCTCACCGCACGGTTCAGGGTCCAGTTCATGCCCACGCGTGCATCGGGAATCGGCGCCCTCGTGTCGGCGTCCGTCACCCGGCCCGTGACTGCTCGGCCGGCGGGCAATTCGAGCCGAAGCGTCATCTCGCCCGTCACGGGCAGCGTGACCTCCTTCCATCCGACGTCGCCACACGTCGAGGACTCGAGTGCAAGGTACGCCCCTACCGATGGCGTGAGTTGTTCGAATCGTGCACTTCCGTCGGGCCCCGTCTGCGCGCGTACCTCGAATGCGGCGTCTCCCAGATGATCCGACCGGAAGAGTCGAAACTTCGCGTCGTTCACTGGCCGTCCGTCTTCATCGACGGCGTCCACGAGCAATGTCACGCCCTTCTTCATC
This sequence comes from Planctomycetia bacterium, assembly GCA_031401505.1. Taxonomy (GTDB): domain Bacteria; phylum Planctomycetota; class PLA2; order PLA2; family JAEUHO01; genus JANNRO01. The sequence goes on along the minus strand of JANNRO010000622.1, from coordinate 7,023 downwards.
ACGACGCGCAACCTTGCGCCGGCGTGTCGGGCGGGGAGTTCCACCGCGGCGAAGTCTTTCGCCGAAACGCGCAACGCCGCCGAGGCGCCCCGTCGAAGCCGCAATGCAAAGGTGCCGTCGTTCGCACTTCGCGTGCTCGCTTCGATGACTGCATCGTCGCGGCGAGCGATCGCGAGAATCGACGCCCTGCGGAACGGGTACGTGACGGCGACGAGCGTCGCGCCCGCGATGGGCACCCCCGTCGCGTCGACGACCGTCCCGTGGAGATCGAGTTCTCGATCGACGGCGGTGAAGTCGACCGCCGCGGGCAACGCATCGGCCGCCGTGCCTCCTGCCCGCGGCTGCCCCGCGAGCGCTCTCGACGCAGACCCATCCGAATCGGTCGCGTCGATCGCGTCGGGTCGGAGCGTGCTCGTTGATCGGTCGCCAGCCTCCTCACCGAGGAGCGTCCACGGGCGAACGACGAGCATCGCCCCGCCGAGGATCGCCACCGCGGCGGCGCCGACCGCGAGACGTGTCTTTCGTCGATTCATCGGCTTGCAGCCTACCGGAACGCATCCGATCGCACAGCGACCCCTCACCTCGGACGCGGGCCCCTTCGTCCATCCGAATCGGCCTCCGCCGCCTTCCCGTCGGGCGCCGCCCGCGTAGAGTCCGGCCGATGCCGCGCACCCTCGTCATCCACTACGCGGAGATCGGTACCAAAGGCGCCAACCGGGGGCACTTCGAGCGCAGGCTCGCGGCCCACGTGGGACTCGCGCTCGCCGACCTCGGCATCGCCGTCGAGGTCGGGCGCGTCCAGGGGCGACTGACCACCGAATTGCCCGACGGTGTCGACGACGAACGCGTGCTCGAGCGCGTCGCCTGCGTCGCGGGCGTGCGCGAGGTCGCGATCGGAGTTTCGACACCGCCCGACATCGATGCGTTCTCGCGCGAGGCCATCCTGCTGCTCGCGCGGGCACCCGCGGGTTCGTTCAAGATCGACGCATACCGCGGAGACAAATCGATCCCGATCCGCACGCTCGACGTCAACCGGCGCGTGGGCGCCGCGTGCGTCGCCGCGACCGGACGCACGGTCGACGTCCACCACCCGGCCGCGATCATCCGCATCGAGATCGCGGGCCCGATCTGCTACGTGATCGGTCCCGCCCGGCAGGGTCCGGGCGGGCTGCCTCCGGGCAGCACGGGCACGCTCCTCGCGCTGCTCTCGGGCGGGATCGACTCGCCCGTCGCCGCGTGGAAGATGATCCGTCGCGGCGCTCGCGTCATTGCGGTCCACTTCTGGAACCGGTCGCTCGCCGGCAACGACGTGCTCGACAAGATCGAGGACCTCTCGCGCGTGCTCGCCCGAGCGCAGGGCGAGATCGTGCTCCTCGTGACGCCGTTCGAGGCGGTCCAACGCGCGATCGTCGCGTCGACCAACGATTCGCTGCGCATGCTGGTCTACCGCCGCGCGATGCGGCGCATCGCCGAACGGCTCGCCTATCAGGAGGGCGCCGTCGGCCTCGTGACCGGCGATTCGCTCGGCCAGGTCGCGAGCCAGACGGCGCAGAACCTCTTCGTGTTCGAGGCGGGCACCACGCTCCCGATCCACGCGCCGCTGATCGGCGACGACAAGAGCGACATCACGACGCTCGCGCGCCGCATCGGGACGCTCGACATCTCGTCGCGCCCGCACGAAGACTGCTGCTCGTTCCTCGTGGGCCGCCACCCGCGCACGGAAGCACGCATGCGCGACGTCGTGCTCGCCGAGGCTCCGATTCCGTGGGAGGCGGTGATCGACGACGCGGTCGCGAAGACGACGCGCCGCGTGATCCACGCGGGCGGGGTCGATCGGCGAACGGGGCCCGCGTCCGACGCCGGATCCGCCTCCCCGAACGCCCCCAACGTCCCGGTCAATCCGTCGTGATCGTGCCCATGCGGACGACCTCGAAGTTCGAGCCCGCGACCGACTTCAACGTGTTCAATTGGTCGTCGTCCCATCGGGTGTCCGGGGCGCCCGAGATGAACCAGTCGCCGCCGTTGTCGGCGACGATCATCCCGTAGAGTTTCAACGCCGTCAGCACGACGCGCGCCTGCACTGGAAACGTCGACACGTCGAACGAGGCCTTCAATCTCACGCGCATGCCCATCGGCGGGCGATCGGCGCCCGTGTAGGAACTCGCGAAATGAGTCGCGGGTGCGACGTAGGCCCGGCGCGAGCGCACGATCGTGAAGCGCAGCGCGTGGCGGATTTCGCCGCGGCCGACAACCTCGTCGTAGCGCACGAGACCCGGGAAAATCGGGAGCCCCGCCGCGTCGGCGGACGTCCAGCCCGCGGGCCGCGCGGGGGACGTCGCGAAGTCGAACTTTGCGCCACTGCCCGCCGACCAGCCGATCGTCGCGGGGTACGTGGACCACGTTTCGAAGAGTCCGCCGTTGTCGCGATCGATCACGAGGATGTGTCGGTCGCCCGTCGAGTCAGAGCCGCCCTCGATCGGCGCATCGGCGGGAATCGGGTAGGGGCCCGCGTCACTTTCGTCGTCGTAGTCGAACGTGACCGGAGCCAATGGCTGCGTGCCCGGGACCACGACGTACGGAATGCCGAAGGGCTCGCCGTCGAGGTCGGCGCCGAAGTCGGGGTGGAGTCCCTTCGCCAAACCGATGCTCGCGATCAACGTGTCGCTCGCCGGATCGACGGGATCGGCGTCCACCCGCGTGTTCCACGGGTCACTTGCGGGGAACGGGATGACGCCGCGCATGTCGGCGTTGGGACCGAGGTCGGGGAGCGACCCGGGTGTCGGACCGGGGGAGGGGCCCGGGGAGGGGGTGGGTGCGGGAGGCGGCGGCGAACCAAGGCCGGGACCCGCGTCCGACGACGTACCTCCGCCCCCGCCGCAGGCGACGAGAAAGAGGGTCAGCGGACCAATCACAGCACGTACGAGACGGGGCATCGGCGCCTCCGTCCCCAAACCCACGCGCCATCCTATCGGCGCGCGCGACCCCGGGGCTCAAGCCCTCGCTCGACGGAATCGGCCGCGGGTACGATTCGCCCTTCCTCGATGTCCCCCGTCACCGAAGTCCCCTGTCCGTTGCCCCCGTCGGATCGAGCGCGCGCTCGCGAGGGCTTTGAGGACGCTCGCGCCGACCATGGCGACCTGGGGGTGTCGCTTGCCGACTTCGAGGCTCGGCTCGCCCTGCTTTCGGACCGACATTGGCGGGCCCAGGGAGCGGTCTCGACGCCCTCGCGCGTGGCCGAGTTCGTCGGCGGAGCCCACCTTGCCGATCTCCACCTCGCCGCCGCGTGCGAGGCGGGGACGGACGGCGCCTGGGAGATGCTCTTCGAGCGATATCGCCGCCGCCTCGAGATGTTTTCGGTTCGTCGAGGTGCTTCGCCCGCCGAGGCCGAGTCGCTCGTTCAGGATCTGCTGGGCGACCTCTCGCACCCGCCCCCTCGAGGCGAGGGCAGGACATTGATCGGAAACTACGACGGCACCGGCTCGCTTCACGGCTGGCTTTCGATCGTGCTGCTGCGGCGCATCCAGGCGAAAGCCCGGCTCAAGAAGACGGCTTCGCTCGATGCGCAACCCGCGGGCATTCGGGACGCCGCGCTGCCCCAGCGTGAATCGGCCCGCCCGCCCGAGGCATCGAAGACGCTCGAGACGTCGGAGGCCACGATCGCGTTCGCGGACGCATTCGATCGCGCATGGCCGACACTCTCGACGCAGGAACGACTGGCGCTCGTCTTGAAGCATCGCGACGAATGGACGCAACGGCGCATCGCCGACGCGATCGGGGTCGGGGAGGCGCGCGTCAGCCGCGTCGTCTCGGGGGCGGTCGAAAAGCTCGCGAAGGCGCTCACGCGGTCGATCGAGGCGTTCGGCACGGACCGGGCCGACGTGCTCTGGCAGGCGTTTTCCGCGACGCTCGCGAGTCGCCTGGCAAGTTCGGGGCCGGTACCCGCTCTTGCTGGGTCCGGGGCTCCCGGTGGCGGGTCTCCGGTCGGACGTCCGGCTCCTTCGAGCGTCCATCCCCCGGCGCGAGGCACGGGATGAAGCCCGACGACGACGAATTGGCCCGCTCACTCGTCGAGCGCGCGATGCCGCAGCCCCCGGCATCGCCGTGCCCGGACGAGAATCTCCTCGCCGGATGGGCGGAAGGCACATTGACCGGCGCACGTGCCGCGGACGTCGAGGAGCACCTGACCCGCTGCGACGACTGTCGTCGTACGGCCATGCTCTGGCGGGAGGAAGCCGCGGCACCCGAGGTCCCGGCGTCGGACGCGGGCCCCGTTCTCGATTTGTCGGCCGCTCGCCGACGCGTGCGGTGGCTCGGCGTCGCCGTCGCCGCGGTGGCAGTCTCCGCGATCGGCCTCACGGTGTTTCGCCGGACCGATGTGCCGACGCCGCCTGGGACCGACGCACGTCTCGTGGCCGTCGCGCAGGATCTCGCCACCGCGAAGCCCGAACTGTTCGCTGGCTTCGGACCCGTCGACCGATCGACCCGTGAGTCGCTTCGCGACGACGGCACGCGCGGTGGCGTCGAGATTCTGGAGCCGTCCGGAGCCGTCCTCGACACGCCGGTGCGAGTGAGATGGACACCTCTACCCGCCGCCATCTCGTACGCCGTCGTCGTTGCCGACGCGAGCGGCGCGACGATCTGGAAGTCCACGTCGATTCCCGACGGTGCCGCGAAGGACGCAACAGGGAACGCTACGTTGACGTTTCCGAAGGCCCTCGGACTTGCGCCGGGGGGCCACTACGTGATCGAAGTGACGCCCGAGACCGCGATCGGTTCGACGACGGCCCGTCGATCGTTCTCGATCGCCACCGACGTCGAACGCGGGATCTGGACGCGGTCGGCGGGTGAGATCCTCGCTCGCGCGCCCGCCGACCTCGCCCGCCTCGTCATCGCGCACGCGGCATTGCGACGGGGCTACGTCCTCGAAGCGGAACGCGCCGCCCGTGCGCAGGTCGAGGCGTTCCCGATGGACACCGTTGCCACCGAGACGCTCGCATATGCGAGGCGCTTGCTTCGCAGCGGCGGACATCGGTAGCAGGCCGTCGCGCGCCGCGAGAATTCGGGGAAAGTTCCGGCGCGCGTCCACATCTGTGACGTCGACTCGCGGATCGAGCGCCGTCGCACTCGACCTGGGTCGGAGGGTCCGGTCGTGAAAATCTCGTGCTCGATTCCGTCGTTGATGGTCGCGATGTGCGTCGGCTTCAGTCTCTGCGCCTGCGGCGGCGGCTCCGGGTCGGGCGGCCCTGTGGCGCTCGAAAAGCCCACGGGGGACTTCATCGCCTTCGTTTCGGACGGTCGAAGCCTCGGCACGAATGAACTCTTCGTCTCGAACGCCGACGGAACCGACGTCCGATGCGTCTCCGGCGACACCGTACCGGGCGCCGACGTGATCGAGTTCGCGTGGAGCCCGAACCACCAATGGCTCGCCTACACGATGGACCGGGACCTGAACGGCCCGCGCGAGGTCTACGTGATCGACCCCGCCAACGATGCCGTGCTGACGACCGTGACGACGACCGGCACGCTCGGGACGGGCTTCCAGGACATCCAATGGGATCCATCGAGTCACTACGTGGGGGCCCGCAGCGCGACCTTCCTGGGTGGGCGCATGGGCATCACCGTGTTCGGCGCCGACGTCCCCGGCATCTACACCGTCGTCGATCCGATTGTCGCGAACGGCGACGTCAGCTCGTTCAAATTCCAGCCTGGGGGCGACACTCGGATCGCGTTCCTGGGAGACATCGACACCGACGGGCGTGTCGAGCTCTTCACCGTCGATCGGACGGGGACGAACCGCGTCAAGATCTGCCAGGCGGGTTGGCCGTTCAGCGACGTGTTCTCCGACTACGCGTGGTCATACAACGGCGCGTACCTCGCCTACCGCGGGGACCTCAAGGTGGATGGCCGCGACGATCTCTACACCAATGTTCCCCTCGGCGGCCAGCAGGCGATCGTTTCCGACACGACGAACGCCGATCGAGACGTGCTCCGGTTCGCGTGGCCGTTCAACTCGACCGTGCTCGCGTACACGCAGGACGTCGCGATTGTCGGCGTCCAGCAGCTTTTCGCCGTCCCCGCGGCGGGCGGAGCCCGCGTCAACCTCTCGACGCTGCCGAAGACGTCGCCCGTCTCGGAGTTCGCGTGGTCGCCCACGGGGATCGACATCGCGTTCACCGCGGGGGGAGGCGCCGACCTCTTCCTCTCGCATCCGAACGGACCGACCGAGGGCGTCGTCGGTGCCCACGCCGTCGCCGATCTGCGATGGTCCCGCCAGGGCACGCAACTGTTCTTCACGTCCGAGGATCAGCCGCCGTCGCCGACGAAACTGAACGTGTTGCGCACGGCGGACGGAGTCATCCTGCCGCTCGGGCAACTCGACGTCGGCACCTCGGTCGACGACGTCCAATGGTCGCGCGATTCGTCGCGTCTGCTCGTTCGAGCCGACGGCGAGGCCCAGGGGGTCACGAGCCTCTATGTCACGGACGTCGCTCAAGGGGCCACGACGCTGGTCTTCGATCCGGGGAACGCGGCGCACGACGTCACGTGGGCGGGTTTCAGTCGGGACTCGTCGACGATCGCGTGGATCGGTGGCTCGGGCTTCGTCGCCTCGTTCTGGACCGACGTCTACACCGCGCTCGCCGATGCGACTTCGGTCGTGAAGCTCACGGACTCTCTCTCTCCCCTTTCGACGGTCCTGAAGGCCGAGTTGAAGTAACGACGATCTCCCCGCGGGTAGCATGTGGGGATGCGGAGAAGTTCCCTCCTCACGACGCCCGTCTTCGTCGCGGCGTGCCTATCGTGCATCGGGACCGGGCGGTCGATCGCGGCACCGCCGCCCGCGGGCGCCGTGCCGGCCGGCGAAACGGCGAAGCGCATTCTCGAGGCTCACGAACGCAAGGACGACGACGCGATCCGGGCGGTCGCGAAGGAACGTCCCGCCGACCCGTGGTACGTCGCCAACGTGCTCTTCGGGCACGCGATCGGAGCGTACGACGGCGCGAGCGCCAAGCCCGAGGCGTTCCT
>JANNRO010000621.1:0-23665 GCA_031401505.1 Planctomycetia bacterium | reverse complement strand
GCCTGCTGCGGGTTGCCCGGCTTTTCGCCGCGGGGCCCCGCGTCCGATTCCGGAGTCGTGCGTGCGATCAGTTCGCGGACGCGACTTGCTTGGGCGCGGGGGCGCAGGCGCCCGGCGTCGGCGGGCACGGATGGTTGTCGTGGAAGAGGTCGCGCTTGCACGACTTCGGCGGGAAGACCTGCGCGACCAGCCGCGCGTCGCCCTCGGTCCCGCACTCCGACGCCAGCACCACCGTGTACCGGCCGGGCTGGGCCGCGTTGAAGCGCAGCGTCTCCATGTTGCCGCGCCCGTCGATCACCGCCGGTAGCGGTGCGCCCTCGAGCTGCTTCTCGGCGTCGAGCGCGCGCGCGCCGTTGGGCCCGTAGACCGCGAGCACCTTCGGCACGCAGTTGCAGGCGTGGAGCGGCTGGATCGTCACGAGGCAGTTGGCACCGCGGGGCGCTACGAACGAAAGCCGTTCCTTGCTCTCGGGCGTCAGCATCGCGATCCGCTCGGGCGGCTCGGAGGTGCGGATGTCGTGCTCGAAGGCGTAGATGACCTCGCCCCCGCCCGCCCCGCAGACGGTCCCCTTGTAGGTGCCCGACTTGCGCATGACGATGCCCTTCGCCCCCCGACCGTTGCCGACGTCGATCGGCCGACCTTCGGGGTCCTCGATCGAGAGCGTCGGCATCGTCTGGCAGCTTTCCTCGGTCTTGAGCGAGTAGTCGAGGAAGGCGTATTCGAGCCCCTCGAAGTAGAAGCACTGGCACCCCGTCCCGCACGCGATTCGCCCGTGGAGCGTGTCGCCGGGCATCACGCGGGAGACCGTCGGCGGAGGGGTGGTCGGTTCGCACCCGCGCACTTGATCCACGGTTTGGCGGGCCGTCTTGCACCCCGAGACGGTGAGCAACACCGCCGAGACCACCGCAAGAGCCGCCACCCTCGCCACCATCATCGAGACTCGACGCATGACATGCCTCCCGGCCGATGCCGGTGTCACGACGGAATCGAGGTTCGGGCGGTCGCACTACGAGGCGAGGGCCCGGTCGAAACACCGGCTGGTACCGTAGATCGGTGCAAATCGACCGGACCTTCATCGTCGCTTCCATCGCGGGCTCCGATCCGACGGGCGGCGCGGGGATTCAGGGCGACCTGAAGACGTTCGCCGCGCACGGCGTCGTCGGAACGGCCGTGATCACCGCCGTGACCGTTCAGAATCACGAGGGTGTGTTCGGCGTCCACGCGGTCCCGCCCGGCGTCGTCGCGTCCCAACTCGAAGCCCTTTTCGATCAGGTCGTCCCGCGCGCACTCAAAGTCGGGATGCTCCACTCCGTCGAGACGATGGTGGCCGTCGTCACGGTGCTCGCGAATCGGCCGGTCCCGTTCCTGATCGTCGATCCGGTCTTTGCCGCGACCGCGGGCGGCGCACTCGCGGCTCCCTCCCTTCCCGCCGCCCTTTCCTCTCTTCTGCTCCCTCTGGCGACGCTCGTCACGCCGAACCTCTCGGAAGCCGGCGTGCTCCTCGGGCGTCCGATCGCCGACACGGAAGTCGCTACCGCCGCCGTTCAGCTCTTCCGTCGTCTTGGCGGACCCGCGGTCCTCGTCAAGGGCGGCCACGGAACGGGGCCCGAGTCGGTCGACGCGCTCGCGACCACGCACGGTGTCACGCTGCTCGCCGCCCCGCGCATCGCGACGTCCCACGGCCACGGCACCGGCTGCGCACTCTCCGCGTCGATCACCGCCCGACTCGCACGCGGCGATCGCATGGAAGACGCCGTCCGCGGGGCCAAGGCCTATGTCGGCCGGGCACTCGCGGCCGCCGTCGCGCTCGGAAACGGGCGGGGACCCGTGGCCCACGACGTGGCGTCGGACGAGCGGTAGCAACCCGTCGGATCGCAGTCCCGAGATCGATTCGGCCCCGATTCATGGGTACTCTCGCGGATTCCCGCCCGTTTCGGGCTCCATTCCCCCCCGGCCCGCCCCGATTCCTAGGCTCATGACGCGCTCCTTCCTCGACTCCCGGTGCCACGCCCGATGAAGATCGCCATCGTCGGCGCCGGCATCATCGGCACCTCCTTGGGCGTCGTGCTCAAGAAGGCGGGGCACGAGATCGTCGCGATCGCAAGCCGAACGTTGAAGTCCGCCCGGGCCGCGGGGGGGTTGATCGGCAACGTTCCGGTCGTCGGCGACGTCGGACTGGTCGCACTCGGCGCCGACATCGTGCTGCTGGCGGTCCCCGACCGGATGATCCCGACGGTCGGCATTCAGGTCGCATCCGGCGGGGCGCTGCGTCGGGGCGCGGTCGTGGCGCATCTCTCGGGGGCACTCCCGGCCGGGGTGCTGACCGGCGTGCGCGCGGCCGGTGGATTCCCGGGGTGCGTCCACCCCCTTCAATCGTTCGCCGACATCGAGACCGCGGTCGCGACGCTTCGGGGCTCGTTCTTCTTTCTCGAGGGCGACGACGACGCGGTCGACCTCCTGCGCAGCGTCGTGCTCTCGATCGACGGCCGCCCCGTTCCCCTCGACTCGGCGTCGAAGTCGCTCTATCACGCGGCTGCGTGCGCCGCGTCCAACTACCTCGTGACGCTCGTCGATTACGCCGTCAACTTGATGATCAAGGCGGGCGTGCCCCACGACGTCGCACTCCCCGCGCTGCTGCCGTTGATCCACGGCACGGTCCGCAACCTCGAAACCGTCGGTCTCCCCGACGCGTTGACCGGCCCCATCTCGCGCGGCGACATCGGCACGCTCAAGAACCACCTCGTCGCGTTGCGTCAGGCCCCCGGCGACCTCGTGCGCCTCTACGCCGCACTCGCCCGCAAGACGGTCGAGGTCGCGATGCGCAAGGGGAAGATCGAACGGGCCCAGGCCGACCGGATCCTCGAATTGTTCCAGGCCGACGACTCCATCGGCGGAATCGGTGGCGGGCTTCCCACAACGACATAGCGGCGACCTGACGGCGACCTGACGGCGACCCCGAGCGTCGGACTCGGGCCCCGTCGCGAATTCGGCCGGGACCGACGATCCCCTCACGGCCCCGCGTTCGGCCTCATTTCGGGGGACCTTCGGCTCGGGGTCTCGCTCGGGGGTAGGCTTTCCCTGTGTCGCAGATCGCCGCCAGCCCTGACCGTTGGGCCCTGTTCCTCGACGATCACGTCCCCGGACTGACGTGGCTCGCGGCGACGCTGCGCGAGTGGGGCGAGCTTCCGCCCGGCGCGCGGCGCACGTGGCGCGTCACGGTTTCGGCGTCGCGCCAAGGCGACGTCTCGGCGCTCGCGGCGCTGCATGAAGAGACCGGCCTGCTTGCCGTCGCCGCGTTGCCCGGGTACCCGCCGCCGTTTCTCGGTGCGCCCGACGACGTCACGCGGGTGATCGGTTCGCACGAGACCGTCGACGCCGTGTTCGCGCAGCAACCGTACTTCGCCGTGCGACGTCTCCCCGGCTACCAGCGCAGCGTCGTAGTCTTCGACGGCGAGCCGCCGGCGCGACCCCAGGGATTGCGCGTGGCACGTGACGACGAATGGCAGCTGCTCGAGACGCTCCGGTCGGAGTCCGACGTACTCCCCGACCTCGAGGATGCCGTCGATCTCGCGGGACCGTGTCAGGCCGGCGTCGTGTGGGTGCTGACGTACGCCGACGACGTGCCCAAGGCGTTCTTCCGCGTCGAGGGCGTGTCGAGCCGGCGCATCCAGGTGACCGACGCGTGTGTCCATCCGTCGGCCCGCCGGCACGGGCTCGGCGCCGCGCTGTTGCGCTCGGCGGCGAACGTCGGACGCACCGAGTACGCGCGCGGGGTCGTTCTCGCCATGCCCGCCCACGAGGCCGCCGATCGCACCGCGACGCGCGCGGGCTACGAGTGCGTGGGGCTGCTCGACGACGTGCGGCTTGCGTAGCGCGAGGCGCGACGTTCGGCCTCGGCCGAGGCATGATTCCCGGTCATGAGCGGCGACGACGGCCACGACCCTCACGACGAATACGAGAACCCGCTGGCGACCCGCTACGCGGGCCGGGCGATGCGCACGCTGTTCTCGGCGCGCGAACGCGTCCGCACGTGGCGCAGGCTGTGGATTCATCTCGCCGAGGCCGAGCAGGCGCTCGGGATCGCGATCACCGACGCGCAGATCGCGGAGTTGCGGGCCGGGCTCGAAACCATCGATTTCGATGCCGCGGCGCGCTACGAGGCACGATTCCGGCACGACGTGATGGCCCACGTGCATTGCTACGGCGACGTCGCGCCGTCCGCGCGCGGCATCGTCCATCTCGGAGCCACGTCGTGCTATGTCACCGACAACGCCGACGCGATCGTCATGCGCGAGGCGCTCCACCTCGTGGAACTCGGGCTCGCCGAGACGATCGCGGCGCTCGCCGCATTCGCAAGGAAGCATCGCGCGCTGCCCTGTCTCGCGTACACGCACTTCCAGCCGGCACAGCCGACGACGGTCGGCAAGCGGGCGTGTCTTTGGTTGCAGGATTTCGTCGACGACCTCGCCGAGGTGCGCCGCATCGCGGCCGACGTGCCGTTCCTGGGCTCGAAGGGCACCACCGGCACGCAGGCGTCGTTCCTCTCGCTGTTCGACGGCGACGCCGCGAAGGTGGAGGCGCTCGATCTCGACGTCGCGCGACGGGCGGGTTTCGCGTCCGCCGTCCCCGTGTCCGGCCAGACCTATTCGCGCCGGGCCGACTGGAAGGTGATGGCGGTGCTCGGCGGCGTCGCGATCAGCGTGACGCGCTTCGCCAACGACGTGCGGTTGCTCTCCGGGGCCAACGAGGTGGCCGAGCCGTTCGAGGCCGAGCAGATCGGCTCGAGCGCGATGGCCTACAAGCGCAATCCCATGCGCTCGGAGCGGGCGACGTCGCTCGCACGCTACCTGCTCTCGCTCGTGCCCGCCGCGGGGGCGACCGCCGCGGCGCAATGGCTCGAGCGCACGCTCGACGACTCGGCCGCGCGGCGCCTCTTCCTGCCCGAGGGGTTTCTTTGCGCCGACGCGATCCTTCGACTCGCGACCAACGTGGCGCGAGGTCTCGTCGTCAACGAGGGTGTCGTGCGCGCGCGGCTGCTCGCCGAACTCCCGTTCATGGCGACGGAGGAAATCCTCATGCACGGCGTGAAGGCCGGCGGCGATCGCCAGGTGCTCCACGAGCACATCCGGCGCCACAGCCTCGACGCCCGTGCGGTCGTGCTCGGCGGCGGGAAAAACGACCTGCTCGCGCGTCTCGAAGGGGACGCCGCGTTCGCGTCGGTTCGAGGGGAACTGGCGTCGATGGCCGATCCCGCGCGCTTCATCGGCTTGGCGCCGCGCCAGGTCGACCGCTATCTCGCCGAGCACGTCGACCCGATCCTCGCCCGGTACCGAGATCGTGTCGGGGCCGACGTCCGAATCGACGTCTAGGCCGTTGGACACGCGACGTTCGCGGTCGTAACCCGTTGTATTTGCGTCGGTTGTGACCTTCCGATGAGGGGCTGTACGCGCTCATGTTCGGGTTCATGGGAAGTCGATAGATCACCGTGAGGTGGTGGGCTCGATCTCAGGGATGAGGCGAGCCCGTTCGGGATGTGGCAGTGCCTTTCGGAAGGACCGCCATGCCGGCATGTCGAATTCTCGGGAAACCGGCGCGCGTGCGCCGGTTCGCGTCGTCCATCGGGGCGGCGGTTCTCGCGCTCGCCCTCCTCGGAGGGTGCGGCGGCGGGGGCCTCGGCGGCGGTGACGGCGGCGGGGGAGGTGGACCGCCTCCGGCGGTCTCGATCGTCACCTCGACACTTCCGTCCGGCGGCCTCGGCGTCGCCTACTCGTTCGGGCTGACGGCCACCGGTGGCGCCTCGCCGTACACGTGGTCGCTCGCCTCGGGCTCGGCGTTGCCGCCCGGCCTTTCGCTCTCGAGCGTCGGCGCGTTGTCGGGGGCGCCTTCGCAACTCGGCGCCTTCGCGTTCTCGGTCCAGGTCATCGACGCGGAAGCGGCCGCCGACACGGCCTCCTACTCGCTCACCGTCTCCTCGTTCGGCGCGTCGATCTCGCTGCTCCACTTCGGCGAGGCGTGGACGACCGAAGGGTATCCGCTGTCCGCCACCGGCGGCGCGGGCACGACGTTCTCTCTCGTGATCAACGCGACCGGCGCGTCGATCCAGAATCCGAGCCCCTCGACCAGTACCGCGCGCTACGTCGCGGGCTCGACGCCCGGCTCCGACCGCATCCGCGCGACGAGTTCGACGGGCGCGACGAACGACATCGACGTGCTCGTTCAGACGAATCCGGTGCTCCAGATGACCGCGCGCTTCTCGAACAGCGACGTGTGGCACCTGCGCTTCGACGGCAAGTTCGACGTGACGCACCCCTATGCCAGCGATTTCGACAACGCGCTGGTGATCCTGGGGCTCCACTCGCCCGGGAGCACGGGCGCGACCGGGACGACGGCCGACGAGGTCGCGAAGCTCTACGTGCGCCAGCAGACGCTGCGCTACTTGAACGTCATGTACCGCAACAATGCCGACGGCAGCGCGGCGTCGGGCGGACTCGCGATCTCCTTCCCGTTCCACGAGCCCGACGATCCGCACGTCGCGCCGGCCGACGGCGCGATTGCGAGCCCCGCCGTCAACCAGTTCAACGTGATGAGCATGATCGCGGGCGACAACTCGGGCGTCATCGGCACGGCGTGGCTCGACGAGACGTCGAACAACTCGCAGGAGAACGACACGACGACCTCCCAGGCGGGCACGCTCGGCGTTTTCGTCGACGAGATCGCGAGCTTCATGAACGGCCCGTACGGCAACACGCAGTTGCCCTCGTCGCCGGTCGGCGCGTCGGATGTCGTGGCGCTGAAGGCGCTGCTCTACGGAACCGCGAGCCCCGGGGGCCGCTACAACGAGTTGAAGCGCATCGGCGAGGGCGCCGGTCGTTCGTTTGCGGCGGTGGCCGCCCACGAGATCGGGCACTCGCTCGGTCTCTCGCACACGAGCCCGTCGCAGTCCGGGTCGATCATGAACGCGGCGGCGGTGCTTTCGCCCAACGCGTCGTACTCCTTCGTCACGGGCGACGTCTCGACGCTTTCGGGAGGGTTGCCCGGTCCCGGTCGCGGCGGGTCGCCGCAGACGGTCGCGCCGCTGCGCATCGCGGCGCCCGGCGAAGGCTCGCTCGGATACGCCTTCGAGGTCTGCGGCTGTCGCGTTCATCGGCGACCGTGAATCGCGGCCCGGGCTACGCGATCCATCGGCGACCGTGAATTCGCGGCCCGGGCGGCGCGATCCGCGGTCTCGTGGCCGCAGAGGCCACGTCGACCGCAGCTCGCTTGCGCGGGCTCGCGAATTCGCGGTCGCTAGGGGCTGATGACTGTGCGCCTCCCGATCGGTGACCCGCGTCGAGCGCGAGTTGGCCTTCGAGACTGAAGATCAGCCGGTGGCCAGCGTTTCCTCGGGCGACTCGGCGAGCCACGCCGCGTAGCCGAGCGTTTCGCCGATATCGTCACGTTCGATGTAGGGGTACGCACGCAGGATTTCGTCGACCGAGTGGCCGCCGGCCAAAACACGAAGCAGGTTCGCCACGGTGAAGCGGAGTCCTCGGATGCATGGGCGGCCGCCCATAACGGTTGGATCAACGGTGATGCGAGGAAAGCGTGTCACGCCCGGAGTCTACCACCGGCATCGCGGCGAGAACGCCGCCGCACGCGACTCAACGGCCGTGCGTGACCCCCGGTCGGCGAATCTGACGGCGGTTACTGATCACCGGGCTCGCTGCATGCGCCGTTGGTGCAATCCGACCGGCGCTCCGTTCGCCGATTGGCGCAGATGCGACCCGCACGACGGCCGACGAGGTCGCGAAGCCCTACGTGTGCCGGCAGTCGCTGCGCTTCCTGAACGTCCTGTATCGCAACCATGCGAATGGAAGCGCGGCGTCGGGCGGGCTCGCGAATTCGCGGTCGCAAGGGGCTGATGACTGAATACGCGGATCGGTCTGCTGTGGGGTGCCGCTCTTCCTGCTTCGAGCGGCGCGCGTCGTTGCTCTCCTGAGGGTGTCAGACACTTCTGGGAGAGGAACTCCTTCCGGGAGGCGAACTGGGAGTGAAAAGAAAAGTCCCCGGAATCTCACGATTCCGGGGACAGCGGGGAGCTCGGGTTGGGAGGGTTGGGCAGGAGAAAAGAGCTCGACCCGCAAACTGTAGGACGAATACCGACTGGTCGGTGTTCCGTCCGTTCGGAGAGCGCTACCGCCAGCGGTAGCCGAGTCCGAAGCCGACCGAGACGCGCGGGCGCGAGTACGCCGGCGCGTAGTACTGGGCCGTGGGCACCCAGACCTGGTACGCCTGCTGGACGTACTGCGTCGTGTAGACCGGACGCTGGTAGGCGTCATAGCCCGCGAACACGGTTGTCGGTACCCAGCGGTACTGCGTCGTGTAGTAGCCCGACGGTTGGACGTAGGCCGGGGCGTATCCGTATCCGCCGCCCGTCGAGATGCCGATCCCGATGCCGCTCGTCCAACCGCTGCGATGCCCGCCGCGGTAGCCGCCGTGGTGATGGCCGCCGTGGCCGTGGAACGCCGAAGACAGGGTGATCGGGGCCATCGGAGCGGCGTCGGCCTTCGAGGCGAGGCCGAGGGCGGACACGGTCGCGAGCGCGACACTGGCGAGGACGATCTTCATGGGAAACCTCCATCCGAGAGAACGAGAACGGGAGGGGGATATCACATGCCGTACCATTCCGGAGCGTCGTGGATGGATCGGATCAAGACCCTTTATTGACAAATACTTATGACCGTCGGCAGATGCAGGAATCCTGCCATCCTGACACTCCCGCGTCCGCACACCGCCCGCGATTCGCTCGCCGGGAACACCCCCTACCCGAAAGAGGACATGCGATCTCGATAGGATTCGCACGTTGACTCCACCGATCCCCCTTCGCGCGCACAACCTGCTCTGTCTCCTGGGCTATCGGGGGCGGGGGTACGACGACCGATTCGTCGCCGAAATGACGGCGGTCTACGAGGCGCTCGGAGCCGATCCCGGCACCCGGGTCGAAATCCGCACGTCACCTGACCGCCTCTGCTCGGCGTGTCCGAACCTGCGTGGTGGCGGATGTACCCTCGGCGGCCCCGATCACGAAGCGCACATGCGCTCCCAGGACGAGGACGTCGCGAAGCGGCTCGGACTCGCGGCCGGCGACGTCGTGACGTGGGCCGAGGTGCTCCGTCGCGTCGCGAGAGGCGTCCGCGGCGCCGACCTCCCATCCATCTGCACGACCTGCCCCTGGCTCTCGCTCGGCTGGTGTGCCGAGGGAATCGAAGCCCTCCACCGATGAAGCAGCTCGTCTTCGCGCTCCTGCTCGCGCTCGCCGCCCTTCCGGTCCGGGCCGCCGAACCCAGCACGCTTCGGGCCGGGTTCGCGGTCGTCGATTTGACACCGACGAAGTCGGTCCCGCTCGGCGGCTACGCCGCGCGCTTCGGGAAGAAGTCGGTCGGCGTCCACGATCCCGTCAAGGCGCGCGCGATGGTGCTCGAGAACGACGGGACGAAGATCGCGATCGTCTCGGTCGATCTCGTCGGCGTCTCCGGGGATGTCAAAGCCGCCGTCGTGGACGCGCTTCGCTCGCGGGGATTCACCTCGCAAACGCTGATGCTCGCCGCGACGCACAACCATTCGGGTCCCGGCGCCCTGACCACGATGCCGCTCTTTCGCCCGATGATGGGCCTCTACGACGAGGAGTTCGCGAAGGAGACGACACGCCGCATCGCCGACGCCGTCGCGAAGGCCGACGATGCGCTTGCGCCCGCGTGGGTCTCCGTCGCCACCGGGAAGGCACCGGGCCTCCAGAGGAACCGGGCGTCGGATGGCGGTCCCGTCGACGATTCGATGACCGTCCTTCGAGTCAATGCGCTCGACGGGAAACTCCGCGGGCTGCTCGTCCACTTCGCGGCCCACCCGACGATTCTCGGCCCCGGCAACCTGCAGATTTCCGCCGAATGGCCCGGCGCCACGTGTGACGCGATCGAACGAGCGCATCCCGGCGCGACGGCGCTCGTGCTGCAGGGTGTCGAGGGCGACGTCTCGCCCGCGGGCGGCGAAGGGCAGGAATTCGAGCGCGTCGCGTCGTATGGAGCGCTCGTCGCCGCGCGGGCGTTGGCGACGGCCACGAGCCTCGAGACCACGTCGTTCCTCGAGATCACGTCGCGTCCCGAACTCCAGGGTCGGGCCGTCCGCGCCTCTCTGCCTCCGATCGTCGGCGGAGGGCTGCTCGGTCGCGGGACCGGCAATCACCTCGCACCTCCGGAAACGATCCGCGTCGAATTCCAGTGCATCGACGTCGCGGGGCTGCGTCTCTGCGGGGTTCCCGGCGAGCCCACGACCGCCGTCGGTCAGGCGTTTCGTGAAATGCGCCCGCTCTCCGCTCATCACCGAAGTGTCCCGGTGGATGGACAGCCGAATCCGACGCCGGGTTCCGCCGGCCGGGTCGACGTGCTCGTCGCCTGCGCCAACGATCATCTGGGTTATCTGACGAGTCGTGCGGAGTTTCGCGGGGGCGGCTACGAGTCGTCGCTCAATCTCCTGGGCCCCGGCGCCGGCGACTGGATGCTCGCGGGACTCCGTCGGGCGAACGGCGGGCGTGGAGAAGTCATCGTCCCGGATCGAGGCTCCGAGCCGGTGTCGTCCTCTTCGCGAGGCAGCGATCTTGTTCATGAAGTTTTCGGCGGCGGGCGCGAGTTGGGTCTCTCGCACGGTCGTCAACTCGCCGATCGAATCGCGACGCTGCTGGCGTCGGCGGAAGCAGAATTGGTCACCGAGGCGGAGAAATCGGGCCTTCTTACGAAGTTGATTCCTCTCGCGATCGGTACGGGTCTCCTGCCCAAGGACCTCGTGATCCCGGCGCTCGTGCTGGCGGCCCGCGGGCTTCAGAAGAACATCCCGTCGCACTACCTCGACGAGATGGAGGGAATCGCGGACGGGGCCGGCGTCCCGTACGACTCGATCCTGCTCGAGAACACGTTCCTGACGTTGGCCGAGCAGACCGACCCCGCGAAGCTGCTCCAGATGCCCGCGCGGTGCACCAACATGGCGTTCTTCGGCGACGCCACGACGCTCGGTCAGCCGCTCCTCGTCTCGACCCTCGACTGGGGCATGGAGAAGGTGCTGAAAGACACGACGGTCGTGTTGATCGTCCGACCTGACGATGGCCACGCGTTCGTCTCGGTGACCTGGCCCGGCATGGTCGGCGTGCTGCGCGCGATGGGCTCTCAGGGGCTGGCCGTCAGCGAAGAATCGGTCGCGGCGCCGAGCGACACGACGGCCGACGGCGTGCCGATCAACTTCCTGCTGCGCGACGTGATCGAACACGCGAACGGGCTCGACGACGCCGTCCTACGCGTGGTCAAGGCGAAGGGCACGGCGGGCTACCACGTGACGATCGTCGACGGGCACCGTCGCGATGCGCGCGTCGTCGAAAAAACCGCGACACGGCATCAGGTTCGAAAGCCCGTCGACGGAGCGCTTTGGGGCTGCGACCCGACCGAGGGCGCCTGTTTCGACGGCGCCTGCGACGCACAGATCCCGCGCGCCGACGGATCGAGCGTCATCCGGTACCAGTCGTCGCGCGAAGTCTTCGGCGCACGGCGCGGGCATCTGGACGCGCGCTCGGCGAAGTTGCTCCTCCCGAGTCCGACCAAGGTCTGGACGGAGGGCACGTTGCTCGCGTGCGTCTTCGAGCCGCAACTCGGGCGCTTCCATGTCTGTCTCGGTGACGGCCTCGATCTCGACCCGACGTCGGGCGTCGCCAATTGGGCGACGGGTTCGTTGTCCGATCCGTTCGCCGATCGTCGCGCGAGCGCCGTGGGTGAGGTGGCGCCCGTCGTCGCCGACGCAGGCAACGTGAAGGAAGGCGAACGGCGCGTGTTCGGGAAGATCGCGCGCATCCCTGTCGAGTTCGACTCCCCGCGTCCGTCCGGTATCGCGAAGAACGACCGCATCCGCGCGACGCTCTATCTCCCCGCCGACGGCGAACCCCGGGGCGCGATCATCCAATTGCCGATCTGGAAGGAGCGCTCGCTCGCGGGCGAAGCGATCGTTTCGACGGCGCTGGCGGCGAAGGGGTACGCGGTCTTCCTCTTCCCGTCGCCCTATCAAGTCGATCGCGCGCCCGACGGCGTCGGGCCCGGAGACTGGACGATCTCGTCCGACCTCTCGCGAACCCGCGAAGCCTGGCTCCAGGGGATGGCCGACGTCCTCCGGGCGTCGCGGTACCTCGAAACGAAGGGATTCGCTCCGGCGCGACAGGCCGTCATGGGCATCAGCCTCGGCGGCCACATGGCGGCGAATTGCTTCGGCGCGTATCCGGACCGATTCACGGGCGGGATCTTCCTGCTGGCGGGCGGCAACCTCGATCTGCTCCTCGCGTCCGGGACCCTGCCGGACGCGCAATTCGCCCCACGCGTGCGGGCGCCCGGAGTCACGCGAGAAGACATCTCCGAACTCCTGCGGCCCCTCGACCCCCTCACGTGGAACCGCAACGTGACTCGGGCCGTCGGCGAGCGATGCCTGCTCGTCGGCGCCAAGGCCGACGAACTCGTGCCCCCGGCGCACGTCGAGGCGCTCGCGAAGGCGCTCCCGGGTTCGCATCTCGTTTGGGTCGAAGGGGGGCACTACGACGCCGCCAAGGCATCCGGAACGATTCTGAAGGCGATCTTCGAGCACCTGGAGCGGATTTTCCCTCCGCGGTGACCCGACGGGACCCGCGTCCGGGAAGGACCTCCGACCGGGGGCGTCGAAGGGGGTGGCCGCAATCCCCATGAACTCCGCCCGCCCCCTCCCGTTGCCCTCCCCCGTCGGGAGCTTCCCGTCCGCCTTGGCTCTCGATTCGGAGACGATGGCCCCCGTGTTTCGCCTCACCCCCGTCGCAGGGCTCGATCGACGAGTCGAGAGATCCGAACGCTCGGGTCGCACGAACCCCGACCGCGCGACGCAAGACCTCTGGGTCGTGCGGTTGAAGGCCGGCGACGAGGGCGCGCTGCGCGAGGTGATCGAGGCGTTCTCGGAGCGGCTGACGAGCGTCGTCTCGGGCCTGATGGCCGATCGAGATGCAGTCGACGACGTCGTTGCCGAGACGTTCACGAAAGCGTATTTCCGCATCCAGAACTTCAACGGCGAGGCCGGGCTCTACACGTGGCTCTATCGCGTCGCGATCAACGCGACGAAAGATCACGGCAAGAAGAAGCGTCGTCGTCCCGCGTTGGCGCTCGACGACGTGCCCGCGGGCGCCGGATCGATTCCGTCCCGCGACGACGGTCCGTCGGTCGAGCGCATCGAGGACCGCGAACTTCGGACGGCGGTCCGCGCGGCCATTCAGGCGTTGCCCTCGAAGTTCCGCTCGGTGCTCGTCTTGAGAGAGCTCGAGGGCTTGCGCTACGAGGAGATCGCCGCGATCCTCGACATCTCCCAGGGCACGGTCGAATCGCGGCTCTTCCGCGCTCGCCGTCGCCTCCAGGTGAAACTCGCTCGTTGGAACTCGAACCTCGCATGACACCGACGGCCCACCCCGACCTGCCTTCCCCGGATCGGGCTTCCTCCCGGAAGCTGCCGCTCGACGACGACGCGCTGCTTGCGCGCGGTCTCGACGCGTTCCGAGACGACTGCGCTCGGTCGCCCGCTCCGGGGCTCGCCGTCCGCGTGCTCGGCGACGTGCGTCGCGGTGATGCCGAGTCGGCTCGTTTCGTGCGCGTGGCGCGCGCGTATGCCGTCGCGGCCGCCGTCCTCCTCGTTGTGGGGGTCGGTGGCAGCGTGATCACCCGTCGCGGGGCGCACGGCGGCTCGCGTTCCGCTCTCGGCCCGATTCCCGGCATTGCCGATCTCGAAGAGAACCGACTCGCGCGAGAGCTCGCGGTCACGCTCGACGATCACCCCGTCGGAGGGAAGTAGTCATGGTCCGCGTCCTGACCCTCGTCACGCTGCTCGCGCTCTTCGCCGGAGGATCGCTCGGCTTCTTCGTCGCCAACGCACGCGACAAAGCCGAAGACGGCCTTCCGGCGCCCGTCGACCCCGTGCTCGAGCGCAAGGTCGAGCAGTACCAGCAGACCTACAGCCTCTCGATGGACGGCACGGCCGAGATCCGTGCGACGCTCAAGGAGTACGACCAGGCGCTCGCCGACCTCCTGCGTCGCCTGCGACAGACGAACTCGAAGGACTTCAAGGCGCTCGCCGACAAGGCCAATGCCCGGATTCAGTCGGTGATCTCGACCGGGAAGTAGCGCCGGCGCGGGTGGGCGACCCGAGGGGGCCGCGAAAGGGACGCTTACAGACGATGAGGGCCCGCCCGTGCGGTCGTCCTCTACATTCGGACCGTATACTCCGGGATTCGGCTCCAGGGTCGGCCCGGAGTTCGTAGGAGACGCTCGATGCCTCGCGCGGTTGGACTGGACGTCGGCACGCGGACGCTGAAGCTCGTCGAGCTCTCGGGTTCGCCCAAGGCCTTCAAGGTCCAGCGGTTTCTCGTGCGCGCGCTGCCTGAGGGGACGGGCGAAGAAGCCGATGCAGCCCGCGCCGATCTCGTGCGCGCGCTCTTCGCCGAGGCGAAGGTCGGCAAGGACGACGTGTGCGCCTCCTTCGACAGCGGCGCGACGAGCTTCCGCGAGATCACGGTCCCGTTCCGCGAGCACGACCAGATCGAGAAGGTCATCCGGTTCGAGGCCGAGAACCACCTCCACGGGATGGTGATCGAAGACGTCGTCATCAACTGGGTGAAAGTCGGCGAAACGAAGGACGGCAGCCAGATCCTCATCTTCGCGGCGCCCAAGGCCGACCTGTCGGCCGATCTCGCGATCCTGCGCCGGGCGGGCATCGAGCCCGCGAGCATCGACCTCGACGCGACCGCGCTCTACACGGCGTGCGAGACGACGGGGCTCTTGGCCGACCATCCCTCCTGCGTGATCCTCGAGGTCGGCGCCCGAACGACCACGCTGATCCTCGTCGACGGAGGCAAGCTCCGGTCGGTGCGCGCGTTTCACGCGGGGTCCGACTCGGTGACGTCGCAGATCCAGCAGGACCTCTCGCTCCCCGCGGGCGAGGCGCAGACGCGCGCGATGCGGACCGGGGCCTCCGATCCCGACGCGCTCCTGATTCCCGCGCCGCAGGTGCAGACCGCCGTCAAGGAGACGGCGAAGTCGCTCCGCCAGCTCGAGTCCGATTCGGCCACGCAACGGCGCGAAGACTTCGTCCGCAAGATCCACCGGGAGCTGACCCGGTCGCTGACGGCGGCCCGCATCGAATACTCGCCTCAGGTGATCCTCTTGGCGGGCGGCGGTTCGCTGCTGCCGGGCCTGCGCGAGACGCTCGCCGAGAAGACGGGTCTGCCGGTGACACCGCTGGCCTTGCTCGAGCGGCTCGGGTTCCGCACGGGCGGCGCCGAGCCCGAGTTCGACGAGGCGGTCAGCGCCGTCGCGATCGGCTGCGCGCTGAAGGTCCTGGGAGCCGATCCGCTGGGCATCGAGCTGCGCCAGGAGGAGTTCCGCCCGACCAACACGTTCGACGTCGTGCGGACCGCGCTCGTGACCGCGGTCACGCTGCTCGCCGTCCTGCTCGGCGGGCTCTTCTACCTCTCGACGCGCCGGGCCGACGCCGAGCGCGAGAAGTTCCTGACGGCCAAGGACAGCGTCTGCCGCAAGGCCGCGACGATCCTCTCGGAGATCGAGAAGACCTACTTCACCAACGTGAAGGGGTTGACCCCCGCCGAGGCCGACAAGAAGGCGAGGGCGGTGCTCGAGAACATCCCGAGCGACGAAAACTACCTGGTCGCGGTGCGCAACCAGCTCGTGCGCCGCTACCGCGAGCTCGAGAGCGAACTGAACCTCTCGAAAGACATCCCGCAGATCCAGAGCGCGCTGCAGGTCTGGGCCGAGATCTACACGGCGTTGAACGGCATCGAGCGGACGAAGCTCGGCTGGTTCCGCATCACGAAGATGTCGATCGGCCAGACGCAGGCCAGCCTGACGATCGAGATCGAGAACGACAGCGTCATCGACGACATCGTGTCCGCGCTCGCCGGCAACGAGTACCTGAAGGGGCGTGCGAAGAACCCCAAACTGCCGGTATCGCGCGGCACCTTCTCGAAGAACCAGGCGACCGGCCGCTATTCGGGCAGCATCGACGTCGCCTTCGGGGACAACTGATCATGGCCGACGAAGCCGCCCCCTCGTCCGACTTCTCCCGCATCTACTGCTACGCGATGCTGCTCGTGAGCGCGTTCCTGGGCTACATGCTCTGGAAGACCTCGAAGGAGGCGAGCGCCTACGAGCGGGCGAACGAGTCGGCCAAGAACGCCTTCGGAGGCCCCGAGCCGTCGGCCAATCAGGAACTGAAGCCCACGCAGATCCGCTTCCTGGGCGTCGGCATCCTGAAGTACATCGAGACGTACAAGGCCGCGACGTTGAAGGGCGGGGGGTCGGTCGACATCCCGATCGACAAGGTGAAGGTCCGCGCGGCGAGCCTCGGGTTGACGGTCTACCAGTATCAGGGCGACAGCGCGCCCACGAAGAACCAGATCAAGGGCTACGAAGAGTCCACGTTGACCGTCACGTTCGAGCGAACCGACCTCGATCACCTGGCGGCGTTCCTCTACAACTTCGAGCAGTCGAGCACGAGCCTGCGAACGCTCGAGGTGAAGTGGGATCTCCTTCCCGAGAAGGAGAACAACCCGACCACGACGCCCGGGTACCTGATCCAGCGACCCACGGTCAAGATCGGGCTCCGGCGCCCGCTGGCCGCCAAGACGCGATGACCTCGTAGGGGCGAGCCGCGCTCGCCCGCCGGAATCAGGGCGCCGGATTTCGCGTGACCTCGACGCCGCTCGCGCGTGGGTGGAGAGAGGTCTCTCCATGCCCAACTTCGACGCTTCCTTCGACGACCCCTTCGCAGATGCCGATGCCGCCGCCGCGCTGTACGAACTCGCGGCTCCCGATCTTCCACCGCCGACGTCCGTGCGACGCGAGGCGACCAACGACGCCGAGATCGCGGCGTGGGCGGTGCACGCCAAGGGTCGTGTCGTCCGCATGAAGATCGCGGGCGTCGAGTCGGCCGTCCAGCGACTCCGGCGCGGCGCGCGCCTCCTCCTTCCGCTTGCCGCGCGGGGCATCCGGGTCGCCGAACCCTTGCGTGTGGTCGAAAAGCCCGGGGGCGCGACCGTCACGGTGTCGCTCGAACGGCGGCTCGGCACGACGAACGCGGCGATCGGCTGGCCGATTCTCGGCGCGCCCGGTCGGCTTGCGTTCGCCGAGGCCCTCGCGCAGGCACTGCTGGCGCTGCACGTCACAGCGGCGGCGGGGCCGTCGTCCGATGCCGCGGTGTTGGTCGCGCCGAATGCCGCGCCGGCCACGCTCCCCTGGCGGTCGCTCGTCGACGAGCGCGTTCGACGTCGCATCGCCTTCCTGCGCGATGCGGACGTGTTGATACCCGAATCCGCCGAGCGCATCGAGCGGCGCATGGCGGCCGCTACGGCGAAGCTGCCCGAGTCGATCGAGCCCTCCCTTTGTCACGGGAGTTTCGCGCTCTGTGGGGCGGCGCTCGAGCGGCGGGCGTTCGCGGGCCTCCTCGACTTCGAGTCGGCGTGCCTCGGCGATCGTTGGTTGGACGTCGCGGCCGCGCTCCCGGCGCTCGGTGACGCGGAGAGCGGACCCGGTCGACGCTTCCTCGAGGCCTATTCGGCGGCGGAGCCTCCTCCCCCCGACCTCGCGTCGAGATTCGACCTCTACGGCGGACTCGTGCTCCTGCGCGCGCTGTCGGTGGTCGCGGCGGCATTTCCTTCGGAGGCCCGTTCGGCGGCGGAGCGCCTGACCGAGCAGTTCACGCGCGAGCCAACCGAGGGGCCGTCCGGCCCGATGCAGGTCTAGACGCCGACTTCCTCGGCGACCGCGATGCGATCGGCGCTCTTGCGCGACTCCTCGAGCGCGGTTTCGGCCACGCTGAAGATGTCTTCCATGATCTCGACGCCTTCGGAGCGATTCGTGGCGCCGCCGATGCGCATCGTGACCGGAATGCGCTTCTCGTTGACCGCGACCGGTTCGAGCGAGATCGCGTCGCGGAGCCGTCCGCCGAGCGCCTTCGCACCGTCGCCGTCGGTCACGGCCACGACCACGAAGCGATCGCCGCCGTATCGGCCGACCACGTCGTGATCGCGCACGGTGCGCTTGATGCGCCGTGCGACCGACTTCAGGACCTCGTCCGACACGAACTGTCCGTGGCGCGAGCGGATCTCGGGGATGTCCTCGACCTCGATGATCAACGCCGTGATCGGACTACCGAACCGCTCGCTGCGGCTCCACTCGCCCGTCAGGCGCTCGACGACCTGAAGCCGGTTCCAAACCCCGGTGACCGGATCGATGAACGGGACCTGCGTCAACTCGATCTGGATATGGTCGAGGATGCGCGTCTTCTCGCGCAGTTCCTCGCTCACGCGATCGAGTTGGTCGGCCATCGCGGGCTCGATGGCGCGCAGGCGACCGACACCCGCGGTCAATCCCCCTTCGACGGGGAAGAACCGGTACTCGACGCGACGTCGACCGCCGGTCGTGCCCTCGTGATCGATCTCGACGAGGACGGTCGCACCGCCGGCGGCGCGGGCGAGTGCCGTCGCGAAGCGGTCGCGGCCCTGCGGATCGACGAGATCCAGGAAGTCGGCGCCGGGGCGAGCCCCGCGGATCTCCTGTCGAAACGCCGGGTTCGCGGTCTTGACCTTGCGATCGGTTCCGAGCAGTACGAACAGGTCTGCCGAGTCGCGGAACAGGTTGTCGATCGAGACTGTGTCGGACATAGGTTCATCATCGTAAGAACAGCCCCGGACGCTTGAGCCTTCCCCGCTTGGAAATCTCACTCTCCCGAAAGTGTCTGACACTTTCGGGAGAGTGAGACGTAGGGGGAGGCCTACTTGCCGATGGCGATGCGGTCGTCGAGGCTCGCGACGACGAACGCGTTGGCGCCGACACCGGGGGCCTCGAAGATGCCGCGCGCGTCGGTCAGCCCTCGGGCCTTGATCGTCGTGCCGTCCGAGACGGTTACGTACGCCGCACGAACACCCTTGCCCTGTGCGTCGGTCACGTGGACGCGCACCTTTTCGCCCACCGCCTGAAGCACGACGTTCAAGTCGGTTTTCACGACGATCGTGCTCGTCTCCATCTCTCCCGCTTTCGCCACCACGAGATAGACCCCCGCGACGTCCTGCCCGACCGGCAATTCGACCGGCATCTGGTGACGACCGTGGTCCATGCCGTCCTTGGGTGAGAGGGTCCACTCCTTGACCGGCGAGATGCCCGCGAGGTCGATCTTGTTGAGGCCCACGAGCGTGCGGCGCACCGAGAAGAGCACCTGGAGGTCCACCGGGTAGACCTTCAACCGGATCGACGACACGTTGCGATAGGTGATCGGGAACGATGCTGCCCCGCCGATCGGGGCCGTGACGGTCTCGGGCGTTTCGAGCCGGGCTTCGCGCAGGAAGGCGAGCGCTTCGGACGCGTCCGCGATCCCGCTCGCCCGCTCATAGGCGTAGATCGCCTTCTCGAGGTCGCCCGTCACGTGATGGACGCGCCCGATCGCGTGCCAGCCGCGATACCCGAACTCCGACCAGTTCTTCGAGCCGTCGGGCCGCAGGAACTGCTCCGACACCAGTCGATTCGCGGCTTCGAGCACCGGCGCCGCCGTGTCCTTCGACGGCGAGGCGTCGAACTTCACGAGGCGCGTGTCGGTGAGGAACCAGAGCGCGTCGTCCACGAAGGCGCTGTCCGGGAATCGGCGCGGAAACGCCGTCGCCTCGAGGACCGCCCCGTCGAGGTCCCGCACGCGTCGCAGCGCGTCGATGATCGCGTACGAACCAGGTGCTGCGAGCGGCGTCTCCGAGAAGTGCGCGACGAACGAGCGCAGCGCCTCGAGGCCCTCCTCGTCCATCGGCCCGCCCTTCTTGCCGGCGACGCCCCGTTCCGCCCCACCATCGGGGCGGCGCAGTTCGCGGTACCGGCTTGCCCGCGTCAGCGCTGCCGCCGCGGTCGCGTTCGAGATCGGATACGACGAGATCGTCGTCCCGAGTGCAGCGAGTGCCTCGACTTCGCGCGCGCGCGCCGTCAACGTGCGCGACCACCCGACCTCGAGCGCGAACGCGCGCGCCACGAGCTCGCGGTAGAGCCCCGATGCGACGGCGAACGCGCCCGTGTCGGCGTAGGCCGCCGCGATCGCGCGTGCCGACTCGAGGTCGCTCGGAATGCGCCCACCGTTGCGGCGCAGCAATTCTTCGCGTGCCCTCACGATTTCCTTCGCGTCGTTCAACTCGATCGCGCACCGAAGGAGCGCCGCCTCGACCTCTTCGACGATCTCGTCGCGCAACGGCTGTCCCGTGCGCAGGCCGCCGAAGGCGGCAGCCGCCTCCTTCCACGACTTGGCCGCGAGGAGTTTCTGCGCGCGAGCGTAGAGTTCGTCGGGCGTCGGCGACGTCTCGCCGTCCGCGCCGCGAGACCCGGGCTCGGTGACGGAAATCCGATGACCCGTGCCGCGTCCGTTGACCTCGGGCAGGTAGATCGCGTACGCACGCGTCGGCAACGCCGTGAACGCGCCCAGGTGAACCGCCTGGAGCGCATACGTCAACACGACCGTCCCTGCCTTCACCCGTGACAGGAAGAACACCTGCCGGTCGTCCCGACGCTCCTGCCAGTCGTAGGGTCCCGTCGTCGTTTCGCCGAGCACCTCGAAGCCCGCGGGCAGGGGGTCCTCGACGACCACGTATTGCAAGTCCCGTGGCGCCGTCACGGTGATGCGCACGAGGAGGCGCTCTCCGGTCGCGGCCTTGTCGCGGCTCTTGGCTTCGACCTTCGGACGGGCCGAGGGTCGAAGGATCTCGTAGCCGGGCTTCGCCGGCATCTCGGCCCCTTCCGCCACGGGTGTCTCGGCGTCCAGGTAGAGCCGCTCTACGCGCACGCCGTGTTCGTCTGCGGACAGCACCTCGGTCGCCTCGACGGTCTCGAGCCGCGCGGCCCAACGCACGCGCCCCTCGCCCTCCAATCGGAACGCCAGCGTGTGGCGTCCGGGCTTCCACGTGTTCGCCACGTCGATCACGAAGCGTCGATCCACGGGCGACAGAGCCTGCCCGGGGACGATCTTCACGAGTCGGACGTCGGTCCCGTCGGCCAATACGTGGATCGATCCGCCGAAGCGGGCGGGTCGGTTCTTGGAAACCCACGCCGACGCCGCGCCGACGAACGCCGCGGTCTCGATCGTCGTGCCGAAGCCGCCGTCGATGCGATGCGACAACAGCCAGTTCATCCCGCGCTCGGCCTGCTCGGTCGACGCGCCGACCTCGAGCAACGCCCGCACCGCGAGCGACGTCGCGAGCCGCTCCGACGGCATCAGGCAGTCATCCTTGCGCCCCGTCCAGTGCGTCACGTCGCCTTCTTCCACCCGACGTGCGACCAGGATGCGCGTCAGGTCTTCGGCATCGTAGGTCTTGCCCGCTCGCTGGGCCGCGAGTGCCAACCACGCGAGCCCGGGCACCGAGAGGTCTTCGTTGCGGCGGCGAAACGTGATCTGGTAGGCCTCCTCGTCGAGTTGGCCACCGTGCGCGAGCGCCCAATGGCAGAGCGCCTGGACGTCGTCGGGCGCCTGTTTGACGATCGTACGCAGCGCCGCCGCGGTCGCGGTTGCCGCTTGGCGCGCGCCGGCGACATCGAGCGTCGCGGCCTCGGCGAGGCCGAGCAGTGCGAACGCCGTCATCGCCGCGTCGCCGCCACCGCCGCGGAACCAGCCGTAGGTCCCGTTGTCGTTCTTGAGATTCACGAGCCGTGCGTAGCCCTGACGGATCGCGTCGTTCAACTGCTCGATTCGCCTCGCGTCGAGGTGTCCCAACTCCGTGAGCGCCTTCCTCGCCCACGCGGCGGGCACGAATCGATGGACCGTCTGCTCGACGCAGCCGTAGGGGAAGAGATCGAGATAGAGCAACGCGTCCAGGATCGCGGCGTCGACGCCCGGTTCGAGCGCCACGACGAGGCGCGTGGCGCCCGGGATCGCCTTCTCGGGGACGTCGAGGAACGTCTCCGTCGTGTCGGCCTTGTCGGTCGTCACGACGCCGCTCCTCCCGTCGATCGACTTGATGCCGCGGGGCAGCGTCAGGAAGCCCGTCTCGACGCGATCGCCACCTTGGGGCGACGTGACCTCGGCCTCGATCTTGACGGTGCCGGGCGCCGTCGCGTCGAGCGAGCGGTCGTGGATCTTGCGCCCGCCTGCGGGGACGGTGATCGACGCGTCGTCACCCGCGAGCCCGATGCCCTCGACCTTCATCTTGACCGTGCCGGACAGTTCGGTGCCCGACTCGTTGTGGACGGCCGAGGGCACGGTGACGACGTCGCCCTGAACCAGGAACCTCGGCGTGTCGAGGCGCAGGAGCACGTCCTTCTTCGAGACCAGCGAGGCCCGGCCTTCGCCGACCAACGATGCACCGGAGATGCCGCGCGCCGTCGCGCGCCACGTCGTCAGGTTGTCGGGCAGTTTCAGTTTGACCGACGCTTTGCCCTGCGCGTCGGTGCGGACCTTCGGTTCCCACGCTGCGGTGTCGGCGAACGTCTTGCGCAATGCCATAGCGATCGGATTCGTCACATCCAGCCCGACGGACGCCTGTGCCTGCTGGAGACTCATCTCGAGGCCCCGCAACTGGTCGAGCGAGTCAAAACGGGCATCGTCGGGGTTGCCTTCATTGGCCAAGACGAGGAACCCGGCCGTCAGCCCTCCGCCGCCGTGCGCACGGAGATTCCGTTTGCCGCCCGAGCGGCCCTTGAAACTCCCGCCCGCGCCCCCGCCGACGCCGATCAGGCCCTTCTCGGCCGGCGACTTCTTGGCGTACTCCGCATCCTCGAGTTCCTCGCCCGCGGACTCGTAGGTGCTCTCGAGCTCGGCGGTCCTGGCGTCCTTCGCGTCGTCGGCGCCGGGCTTTCCCTCCTTGTGGGCTCGACGCAACGCCGCCAGCGCGGGCATGGGCGCGGGCACGGGGGCCGCCGGATCGCCGGGAGTGGTCGGTGCGTTCGCCCAACCGGACTTCGACTTCGCCAACGAGTCCGCCTGGCGCATCTCGAGCACGGCCTTGTCGGCGTCGAGCGATCGATCGAGCAGTTTCAGCGACTCCTGCGCTTCGGGGCGCGTCTTCAGCTCCGCGACCAATGCACGCGCATCCCACGAATTCGGATCGGCCTGGTTGGCGCTCAACGCCTGCGCGACCGCCGTTTGGATGTCGCCGCGGTTCAACGCCTCGCGAGCGAGACGCAGCGCGCTCTGCGCGAAAATCGTCTGCGCGTCGCCACTCTGGGCCGCGGCGTTCGCGAGCAACTCCTTGTTGGTCTCGCGTGTCGTGCCGTACGTGCGGAAACCCACCGACGACGACGTCACGACGCGGTTGATGCGCTTTCGATCGTAGAAGAAGGGCCGGATCGCGGGTGTGCGATCGCGCGCCACGCCGAAGAGCGCCTCGTCGACCACCGCGACGCCCACGTCGGCCGCGACCGGATTCCCGGCGGCGTCGGTCGTCGTGACGTCGAAGGTCACGTCGTCCCCGGGGCTCGCCGTCGCCTTCGACGGCGCCACCGCGACGTTCAAGTACCTCAGGACGACGATCTCGTCCTCCGCCTCGAGGAGTTTGTCCCCCGATTTGTCCCGCGACGGGATCGCGATCTTGAGCGTCACGTTCGGCGCGTAGAGCGCCTCG
>JANNRO010000620.1:0-9935 GCA_031401505.1 Planctomycetia bacterium | reverse complement strand
TCACGCTCGGGCGGGCCTGACGCTCGCCGCGTGCCGAGTCAACGCGGTCGCGACTTCGCTGGAGAGCGCCCGACGCACGCGGGCCAGATCGTCGTCCTTGATGGTGCAACCCGACGCTTTCTTGTGGCCCCCGCCCCCGCGCGCGACGCAGATCGCGGCGACGTCGAAGTCGGTCTTCGAGCGGAACGAGGCCTTCGTGCCCTGCCCGGGCTCGAGTCCCCGAAAAAGGATGCCCACCTCGCTGCCCGCGAGTCCGATCGCGACCTCGACCATCTCGCGGCCCTGGTCGCCCTCGAGCAGGCCGAGTTCGGTCAGATCGGCCATGGTGACGTAGGTCGTCGCGAGGCGACCGTCCGCGGCCGTCTCGAGCCGATCGACGCAACGCGCACGAAGGCGCATCGTCGCGAGGTCTTCGTTGCGGAAGAGATGATTCGTGATCGTCTCGGGATCGGCACCCGCCTCGACGAGATCGGCGGCGATGCGCAGCGCGGCGGGCGTCGTGTTGGAGTAGGAGAATCGCCCGGTGTCTTCGACCAGCGAC
The DNA here is from genome assembly GCA_031401505.1 of Planctomycetia bacterium. Classification (GTDB taxonomy): domain Bacteria; phylum Planctomycetota; class PLA2; order PLA2; family JAEUHO01; genus JANNRO01. Next base: position 9,394 of record JANNRO010000620.1, on the reverse strand, counting down.
AGGTAGAGCGGGAGCGCGACGTCGGGATCGACGGGAAGGCCCATGTCGCGCACGAGTCGGAACACCATCGCACCGACGCTCGGCGCGGCCGCATCGACCCAGTTCACGTGTCCGTAGCCGGTGTTCGTCACGTGATGGTCGACGTTGACGATCGCCGCCGACGGCGGAAGTTCCCGATGGGGGCCGCCCAGGCGCGTCGTGTCGCCGCTGTCGAAGCAGAGCAGCGCCTCGACGTCGCGAAGGCGCGGGTCGTTCGCGTACGCACCCGCCGTCCAGCGAACGACGTCCCGGGCGCCCGGCAGCCATTGCAGCATGTTCGGCACCGGAGCGTCGGAGACGACGATCGCCGTCTTTCCGGCGAGCCGGAGCGAGCGAGCGAGTCCGAGCGCGGAGCCGAGCCCGTCGCCGTCGATGGGGGCGTGTCCCGTCAGGACGAAGCGGTCGGAACCGCGGAGGAGTGCAGCGACGGCCTCGGGGCCGTCGTCAGGGAAGGACATCGGGGAAGACATGCGGGGAACTTTACCGCAGCGGCCTCGCGTCGCCGGTCCGCGTGGGACCGTTTCGGACCCTGCGCGTATCGTCCCGGGTCGATCGTGTCCACGACCTTCGTCATTCCCTGTTATCAGGAGGCCGACGCGCTTGCGGCCGGGCTCGTCGAACTGGAGGCACTTCCCGCCGATCAGTTCGTGTTCGTCGACGACGGAAGCACCGACGCGACGGCGGAGTGGCTCGCGCGCGCGGCGCGATCGAATCCGCGTACGTTGATCGTCACGCACCCCGGGAACCGGGGCGTTGGTGCCGCGATGCGCTCGGGGTTCCATGCATCCACCGGCGACATCGTCGTCGCGTACGATGCCGATCGGACGTATCCGGCGGCCGATGCCGCTCGGCTGATCGAGGCCGTGCGGGAGGGGGCCGACGTCGCGACCGCCACGCCATTCGCTCCCGGAGCCGAGTTGAGAACCACCTGGTTTCGCGGACTCCTGTCCCGCGGCGCCTCGTTCGCGTATCGCTTGGCGGTCGGGTCGCGTGCGCAGGGCGTTCGCACGTTCACGGCGGGATTTCGCGCGTATCGCGGTGACTTGGTCCGCGGCCTCCGGTTCCGAAGCGACGGATTCGCGTCGACCGCCGAGATCCTGTGTCTGTTGCTCTTGAACGGCGCCCGCGTCGTCGAGGTTCCGAGCACGTTGACGGCCCGAACCGAGGGACGAAGCAAGATGCGCGTGTTCCGGACGATCCTCGGGCATCTCCGCGTGCTCACGCGCGTGCTCGACGTGCGTCTGGGCGCGAAGGTGACCGGGCCGTGACCGATTCCGAGTCCAGTTCCTCCTCCGTGCCCGACGTCACTGCGATCCATCGGCTGCACGACTCGATCGGCTCCCCGGGCTCCGCGCTCGACGCGTCCCGACTCAATCGCACGCACGATATGGCCGGATTGCGGTCCCGCGGCGGGATCGTCGTCCGATCGATCGAATCCCGGCGACGCGAACTCGTCGTCGCGCGCGTTCGCCGGGCGATCGTCCTCTCGACGTCGCCGTCCGGACCGGGCGCGTCGCCCTCGGGCGTCGTCGTCGACGTCGGTTGCGAGGACGGCTGGATCGCACAGGGCTACGCCGCGCATGCACGCGAGACGATCCTCGTGGACGTGGACCCGATCGTGCTCGAACGGGCGCGAGCCGCTTCGATTCCGCGATCCCGTACCGTCACGGCCGATGCAGCCGCGCGCGGCGCCGTGCCGCCCTCGAGCGCGGACGTGATCGTGCTGTCGGCGATCCTCGAGCATGTGTCCGATCCGGGGGCGGTGCTCGCGGCGTGGGCCCCCGCCCTTCGCGACGGCGGTCGGTTCGTCATCTACGTCCCGGCCGACCGGCCGATCCTGACGCTCAAGCGGCTGATGCGCATGACGCGGCTCGGGTTCCTCGCACGCGGCGTGTCGCTCGATCCGGCGCCCGGACACGTGAGGACGTTTTCCCGGCGGTCGCTCGTGCGTCTCTTGAAAGCGTTCGGCGTTCTCGAGGAGGTCGAGTTCGATCCCGCCGTGCTCGGATACGCCGCCACCGTCCGCGTCGCTCGCATCGCCGCTCCACGCGACGTGGGGAACTAGGCCATGTGCGGGTTCGTAGGCGTCGTCCGAGGCCTCGGCCGGGGCGTTCGACGCGAGGAGTTCGGCGCCGCGCTGCCGTTCGTCAGCCGACGGGGGCCGGACGGTACGGGCGTGTTCGTGGACGGCGAGATCGGGCTGCTCGCGACGCGGCTCGCGATCCAGGGCGGACGAGAAGGCGACCAGCCGTTGCGCTCGACGGACGGGCGGTTCGTGCTCGCCTACAACGGAGAGTTGTTCGCCTCGCATCGCCGCCTCCTGCGGGGCACGCTCCGGGCCGAGGGTGCAGGAGAGGTGCGCGCGGTGTCCGACTCGGCGCTGCTGCTCGCCTGGCTCGTGCATCGCCTCGCCGATCGCCGCGCGGGCGATCCCCTGCCCGCGTCGGCGTTCGAGTCGCTTCGCGGCGGAATGTACGCCTTCGCCCTCGTCGATCTCTCGACCCGCGAAGTGTTCCTCCATACCGACGGTTCGATCAAGCCGCTCCACGTCGCGGCGCGCACCGACGCACACGAAGTCTGGTTCGCGAGCACGCCGGGTGCGCTGTGGGCTTCGATCGGAGGGGCTCGAACCGTCGACATGGACGAGTGGGCATTCCGACTCGTCTGTCCCGACGGTCGCCGCCCGCTCCTCGCCCTCTCGGGAACCACGATCGAGGAGGTTCGCGATCGGGTTCTCGTGCTCCGTTCCTCCGACCCGGGGCGCGCCCGCGAGGCGACGATCGTCGGACGCGCACCCCGCACCGACTTCGCGCCGCCCGAACTCGACGAAGTGCGCGAGGCGTTCGAGGCGTCGGCCCGCGAGGCGGCGGAGACCAGCGGTCCCGTGTCGATTTTCCTGTCGGGAGGGCTCGACAGCGCCGCCGTTGCGGCGTGGTGCGGACGATCGGACGCGCTCGCCCTGACCGGACGCTTCGATCCCATCGACGGGCCGTTCGACGAGTCGGCCGACGCGGCCGCGGTCGCCGCGTCCGCGGGACTGCGTCACGAAGTCGTGTCGCTGTCCGATCGGGATCTGCTCGACGATCTCGTGGACGTCGTCGGTGCGCTCGAAGATCCCTCGGGCGGTCCGGGCTCGCTTGCGATTCATCGCATGGCGCATCGCGCGCGCGCCACGGTCGCGTGGCGCTCTCGGGCACCGGGGGAGACGAGCGCTTCGCCGGCTATACGCGCATGGCGCTCGCGCTCCACCGCGAAGGCTCGTGGACGAAGGGCTACGAGGACCTCTGCGCCCGGATGGATCGCGCCGGCACCGATCCCCGGCGTCGCTGGTTGGCGGCGGTCGATCGCGCCGACGACCTCGTGCCCTTCCTCGACCCGGCGTTCACGGCGCACCTCCCGCTCGCGAACGCGAGACGCGCGGCCTACGACGTCGCGTTCCCCGCGGGCGATGGCCCCGACGCGCCGCCGCCGGCTCGCGCGCTCTGCGACGCCGAAATCGGGACGTCGCTCCGGATGCTCTTGAAGGTCGAAGATCGGGTGACGATGTCGCTCGGGCTCGAGAGCCGACCGGTCGCGTGCCTCGGCCGCGTTCCCGCGACCGCGGCGCGCCTTCACGAGGGCGCGTTGGTCGGTGTCGACGGGGAAGGCAAGCGCTCGCTGCGCGCCGCGCTCGAGGGCCGAATCCCGGAGGCCGTCCGCATGCGACGCGAGAAGCGCGGGTTTCCGACGCCGTTCCATCGGGCCGCGAGCGGGGGCGGTCGTGCCGCGGCGCTCGCGATCCTCGACGACCGCCGGTTCCGCGAACGGGGCTGGTGGAACGTGGCGGCGTGTCGTCGACTCCTCGACGAGGCGCGTCCGGCTCACGATCGCGCGCTGTTCTCGGTGCTGCTGAACGAGACGTTCGCGCGGCTGTTTCTCGACGGAGACGCGTTCCGTCCCGTCGCCGAGGGCACCCTCCCGTGACGCGCCTTGCGATCGGGTCCGGGCCCGCCGCGGCGTTCGCGTCGTCGGGCGCGCTCCGCGGCGATTCGTCGCGCCGCCCCCTCGCGTTCGGCTGGCTCCTGCTGATCGTCGCGGTGGCGTTGATCGCCCGCGGTTCCGGCTTCTCCAACGGCTTCGTCAACTACGACGATCCCGAGATCCGGGCGGAGGTGGCCCGGAAGTCACCGATCGAGTTCTTCACGGGCGCGACGTACTTCGCGTACGTCCCGGTCTACGGACTTTCGCTGAAGGTCGATCACTGGCTCTTCGGCGAATCCCCCGTCGGCCCGCACGTCGTCAACGGCCTCCTGTTCGCGCTCGCGGCGGGCCTCGCGGCGCTCGTGCTCCACGCCATGCTCCGGCGGCCGTTCGTGGCGGTCGCGGCCGCGTTGCTCCTGGCCGTGCATCCGGTGCATACCGAGAACGTCGCGTGGGTCGCCGAGCGCAAGGACGCGTTGTCGTTGGTGTGGGTCCTCCTCGCCCACCTCTCGTACCGCGAGCGGCGAGCGGCGGCGCCGGACCGTTGGCCCCTGCTCGCGCCCCTGCTCCTGTTGCTCGGCGGATGGACCAAAGGCACCGTCTGGACGTATGCGGGCGTGATCGCGATCGACGAGTGGCTCGGCGCGTCCGCCGCCGGGTCGGCCGCCGGATCGAACGGTCGATGGAAGCGACTCGGACCGATCGTCTGCGTCGCCGTCGCCGGCGCCGCGCACGCGGCGTGGTTCGGGATGTCATACGGCCCCGGTTCGGTCGCCCACCCGGCGACCGACGTCCAATTGGCCGCCGCGGCGGCCGGCGTTCACCTGCGCTATCTCCTCTCGCTCGTTTGGCCGGCGGGACTCTCGGTCGACTATCCGGTCGATCCGGCCGGTACCTTCGCCGACCCGTTCGCCATCGGCGGCGTCCTCCTGCTGCTCGCCGCGCTCGTGGGCCTCGTCGTCGGAGTTCGACGCCGCAACGCCTTGCTGGCGACCGCCTGCGGGCTCTGGGTGCTCGGGCTCGCGCCGATGAACGACGTCTTCCCGAAGACGGCGATCCTGCGCGCGGATCGGTATCTCCTGATTCCGGCGCTCGGCGTCTACGCCCTCTCGGTCGCGGCCCTCTCCCGGATCGGGCGCGCGAGAACCGCGGTGCTCGCCGTCGTCATCGTCCTGCTCGCGATCCTTTCGAGTCGCCGTGCGACCGTCTTCGCCTCGTCGGAATCGATGTGGTCGGACGCAATCGCGAAGGAGCCCCTTAGCGCGGTCGCGCACTTGAACCGCGCCTACGACCGCATCGATCGACGCGACTGGGCGGGCGCGGACGCCGACGCGGTCCGCGGGATCGAGCTCGCGACGTCGAGGCGGCGGCCGGAGTTGGCTCTTCGAGGTCGGCTCGTGCGGGCGTTGGCGCTCCTCAATCTGGCGGCCGGGGCACCCGAGCGCGCCGTCGACCTCTTCACCGCCTCGCTCGACGAGGCGAGAAAGGCCGTCCTGCTCGCCGACTCGTTCGAGCGAACCCCGTGGGTCCGGGCCGACCCCCGCGTCATGCGCGCGGCGGCGCACGCGGCCGTCGGGCGCGCGCTCGAGCAGCTCGGACGCGCCAACGACGACCCCGCGCTCGCGGGGGAAGACATCTCGGCGGCGGTCGCGGCGTACCGCCGCGCGATCGACTCCGACCCGGAGTCGTTCGAGGCGTGGGCGAACCTCGGCAACCTCCTCGCCGCCACGGCGGGAACCAAACGACTCGACGAGGCCGCCGAGGCGCTCTCGAACGCGCACCGACTCGGTCCGAATGAGGTGGCACCCGTCGTGCAATGGGCGACCGTCCTGTACAAACTCCGACGGGACGACGAGGCGACCCGCCTCCTCGCCGCGGTGTCGGCACGGTTTGCAGGCGATCCCGAGAAGATGCGCGCGTTGAAGCGTCTTGCCGCGAAGCTCGAGGCGGAGACCGGTGCCGATCCGGACGAAGCCGATCGCAAGCTCTCCGAACTGTGGCGATCCGACTCGACCGACGTCGAAACCCGCAACGTGCTGTACGCGTTGCGTCGCGCCCGTTCGGTCGCGGCACTGGCGGCGCTTCGTGCGACACCCGAGCCCGGATCCGACGCTCGGCGCAAGGCGGTCGAGGCGGCGGTCAGGGCCTACGACCGCGTGCTCGAAATCGCACCGGGCGACGCCGACGCGCAGAACGGCGCGGGGGACGCGCTGTTTCAGGCCGGAGATTTCGCCGCGGCGCGGGGACGGTACGAGCGGGCCATGGCGGCGGCGCCCGCCTCGATCTGGATTCGCAATCTGGCCGCGCGGGCCGGAGTCCTGGAGGCGCTCGGACTCGCCCGCGCGGGCAAGACCGACGACGCGGCGACGGTGATCGCGAAGGTCATGGAGTTCTCGCCGCCCCGTCTCGATCTGGGCTTCGAGGCGCTGGACTTCGAATTGACTCGCCTCGTCCCCGCCGCCCGCGCGTTGTCGGAGGCGACCGGCGTCGAGGCGGGCGTCGCATCGAATCTGCTGATCGGTGCGGCGCTCTTCATCGGCGGCGCGGAAGACGCGGCGGAGGCGGCGTTCCGGCGGGCCACGAGCCTGCTCGGCGGACCGGCTCCCTCGGGCTCGCGCCTCGAATCGCTGGCCGACACCGCACTCCTCCTCCGCGCCGTCGTGCGCGGGCGGATGGCCGACGTCGACGGCGCACGCTCCGATCTCCTCTCGATCCGCACGCGACACCCGAAGGACCCGCTCGTGCTGCATCACCTCGTGCTGCTCGACTTGAAGTCCGTGACGGCGCGCAAACAGATCGCCGGCGCGGCCGACGACGCGGCCGGCGTCGCCGCCGCGAAGGTCCAGGAAGAGGCCGTGCTCGCCGAGGCGGAGCGGCTCGCGAACGCAAATCCGCCGTGGGCGGGTCCGGGGCTCCTCGCCGGTGAGATCCACCTCCGGCGAGGCGAGTACCTGGAAGCCTTGAAGCGCTTCACGGGCCTCGGCGAGAAGTTTCCGCTCGACTCGGCGGTTCACCGGGGCGTCGCCGCGGTCTATCAGGCCCAGATGCTCGAGAACGGTGGATCGAGGACGATGCTCCTGTCGCAGGCGCGAGAAGCGCTGACTCGCGCGAAGGCGATCGATCCCCGCGACCCGAGAACCGCGCTCGACATGTCGCAACTGTATCGGCTCGCGGGCGACCTCGACACCGCCGCGCGCAACGCGCTCCAGGCCCGATCCGTCGAGCCGATTCCGGGGTCTGCGTCGAAGGCGTACGCGGCCATTCGCGTCGAACAGGGCAGGAAGGCCCTCGAGAAGCACGAGATCGAGAAGGCCACCGCGTACGCGAAGGATGCCGCGGAGGCCGACACGACCTCCGCCGCGCCGTGGCTCCTCGACGGCGACATCGCGATCGCGCTCACCGATCTTCCGCGCGCGTTGACCTCGTACTTGCGGGCTCGCGAGACCGACCCGACGTCCCACGAGGCCGTACGGGCGCTCGCCGACTGTCATCGGCGGCGCGGGGGCGTGTACTTCGCGTGGAAGATCAAGCACAACGAGCCGAGGACGGTCGACGGCAAGGCACCGGACCCGAGGGCGGTCGCGGATTGGCGCAAGAAGAACATCGCCGCCTTGAAGCAGGCGATCGGCGAGTTCGAGGCGTCGCTCCGGCTCGAGCCCGACGGTCCCGATGCCGACGCGTCGCACGAGCGCATCGCGCAGTTCGGGCGCGAGATCCACCGCCTCGATCCGGAGATCCGCCAGCGCGACATCGTGGTCGCGCAGGAGGCGTACGCGGCGGGCGAGGTGCTCCGAAAGTCGGAGCGCTTCGTCGATGCTCTCGAGAAGTACCGCGAATCCGTGGAGGCGATCTCCGAGTACCTGCCGAGTTGGATGCGCATCGCCGAGATGGCGATCGTCATCGGCGCCGACCACGACGTCGATCGACAGCGGCTGTTCGACGAGGGCTTTCACGCGATCGACGTGATCCGCGATCTCGACGCGAAGCGGCAATACCCCGAGTCCGATCTCTACGCGGGCGAACTCTGGGTTCGAAGGTGGCGCGAAGGCGGCGCCAGCGCCGCCGATGCCGGGCGCCGCGCCAGGGTATCGCTCGAGCGTTTCGTCGGGCGGGGTCGGGGCCTGGGCGAGCGTCAACGCGCCAACGTCGAGCGGGCCGAGAGACTCCTGCGCGAGTTGAGGGGCTGATCGGGTGGCGACGGCCGGATCCACGCGGGGGCCGGGGCCCGAGCGCGCCTTTCTCGCAGCGATTCCGCTCGGAGGCACGGTCCGGCTCGAGGCCGACGAGGGGCACCACCTCGTGCGCGTGCGACGGGCCCGTGTCGGCGACGAGGTCGTCCTCTTCGACGGGAAGGGCGCGAGCACGCTCGCGCGGCTCGTCGAGGCGGACGCGAAGGGGGCTTCGCTCGAGATCGTCGGCCCATATCCCGATCGCGAGCCCGCGCGCGACGTTTCGATCGTGTCCGCCGTCCCCGGTCCCTCGCGACTCGACGACCTCGTGACGTCGCTCGCCGAGCTCGGGGTGACGACATGGGTGCCGCTCCGGTCGCAACGTGGCGATCGCGACGCACTCGAGGGGCTTCCCCGTCGCCGCGAGCGGCTCGATCGCCTCGTTCGCGAAGCGGCCAAGGTGTCGGGGCGAAGTCGCCTGCTTCAAATCGGGGTTCCGACGGACCTGTCGGACGTGCTCGCGCAGGGCACGGCCGGCGTCTTTCTCCTCGATCCGGACCCTACGGTTCCTTCGATGGCTTCGTACCTTGCGGAGGCGACTCACGCGTCTGCGGTCACGGCGATCGTCGGACCCGAGGGCGGGTTCACCGACGCCGAGGTTCGAATGGCGGACGGGGCCGGCGTCCGACGGGCATCGCTTTCGACGTGCGCCCTTCGCACGGAACTCGCCGCCATCGTCGCGGCCGCGCTGGCGCTCTCGATTCCGTAGCCGGTGGAACGAAAATGACCGGTCGGAATGTCCGGTGGCAACCGGCCTTCCATTTGCTCTGGTCTTTCCATGGCCCGACTTCGCCTGTTCGTCAAGAGCCCCGACGGAGAGCGTGTCTACGACTTCGAGAAGGACGAGGTCATCGTCGGTCGGGATTCGACCGGCGACGTCGAGCTGGATGACCGCAAGCTGTCCCGCCGCCATTGCCGCTTCTATGCCGCGGTCGACGGATGGCGCGTCGCGGATCTCGAGTCCCGCAACGGGACGACGCTCAATGGCACCCCCGTGCTCGACGACCGGCTGACGGAAGGCGACCGTGTCGAGATCGGACAGGCCGTCTGTACCGTGTCGGTCCCCCGCGGCGTGTCGGATGCGACACCCCACGTGTCGGTACCGATTCAGTCGTCGATCAAGCCCGACCCGTCCGCCGCGTTCGGACTGCCCCTGCCGCCGCCCA
>JANNRO010000619.1:0-1672 GCA_031401505.1 Planctomycetia bacterium | reverse complement strand
TTCAGCGAGATGGACCACGACGGCGGCATCTTCATCGTCGGCGCGACCGGCGAATCCGAGCGCCGGCTGACCGATGTCGGCGGCAATCCGGCCTGGTCTCCCGACGGACAGCAGATTGCGTTCGCGAGCGAAACCGTTGACCTGCCTCACAGCCGTGCGTCCACCAGTCACCTGTTTGTGGTCGACGTGGCCGGAGGGTCGCCGCGAAAGATTCATGACCAGGACGCCGTCCAGCCGAAGTGGTCGCCCTCGGGCGGCCGAATCGCCTTCTGGTCCGTCGTGGGCGGCCAGCGGGATATCGCGACCGTCGCCGTCGATGGCAGTGACCGCGTCGCGGTAACGAGCGACGCGGCGGTCGACTGGGCGCCCGAATGGTCGCCCGACGGCCGGTGGATCTACTTCGCGAGTGACCGCGGCGGATCCATGAGCCTGTGGCGAATCCGTGTGGACGAGCGGACCGGCCGTCCCGCGGGCCAGCCCGAGTCAGTAAGCGCCGGCGTCGAGGCGGCCATGGACCTGCCGAGCTTCTCGAGCGACGGACGCACCCTCCTCTTTCGATCGCAGATGGAATCGATCAACCCGACCGCGATTCCGTTCGACCCGGTGACGGAAACGACGGGCGTGCCACGCGTGCTGACGACGCGGACCGGGCTTCTGTTGCCGGCGAGCATCTCGCCCGACGGCGAGTGGATCGCGCTCAGCAACCTTGGCGAGCGCCAGGAAGACCTGTTCGTGATGCGAAGAGACGGCCGCGATCTTCGGCGGCTGACCGACGATCTCCCGCGCGACCGGGGGCCGCGTTGGACGCCGGACGGCACCGCGTTGCTCTTCTATTCGAATCGCGGCGGGTCATACGCCGCCTGGTCGATTCGCCCGGACGGCAGCGGTTTGACAAAGCTCGTCGAGGACGCGACGCGCGGGTTCATCTATCCCTCGATGTCGCCGACCGATGGTCGTGTGAGCGCCCTTTCAGACTCCCGGCTCGCAGCGTACGTCCTGACGCCGCCGTTCCCCGCGACGGGCGATCGGATCACGGTCCTGCCCAACGCGGACACAGCTGGCGGATACGTCTCGCCCTCGCTGTGGTCGCCCGACGGCAAGTGGAAATCGGGCGCCTGGGTGTCGTCAGCGGGCGAGCCGGCCGGGACCGGCGTCTACGACGTCGCCGCCGGCCGCGCGCGTCAACTGACGACGGATCGCGGGATCTGGGCGGCGCCGTTCCTCCCGGACAGTCGCCGGATTGCGTACTTCACCACCGCCAGCGAGTTGGTCGTGGTGGACATTGCGACGGGCAGGCGGCGGATCCTTCCGGTGACGCTCCCGCTGCCTGCAGGCCGGGAATCGATGGCGATTGCGCCGGACGGGCGGACAATCTACTACGGCGCGCAGCGCATCGAGTCGAACGTGTGGAAGGTCGAGCGGCAGTAGGCGACGTGAACGTGACGGTCATCGGGTCTGCCGGAGCCGCGCCAAGGCCAGTTCTGATGTCGCCTGCTGAGTGCCTTCAGGGTGACGAGATCTCCCGCGATCAGTGCTTCCTTTTTGGCGGCCGTCCTCGTTTCCACTGCCGCTCTCGCGCAAGGGCGATTTCGGATGAATCGTGACGCTCGGAGTGCACGACCTGAACCGGGCGGCGCCGGGCCGTGTAGAGGCCACCGCGTCCCTCGTTGTG
>JANNRO010000618.1:0-4759 GCA_031401505.1 Planctomycetia bacterium | reverse complement strand
CGCAGGACCTCCTCGCGCACGATCGGGTCGAGCCCCGCGAACGGCTCGTCCAGGAGCAGCACGTCGGGATCGGGCGCCAGCGCCGCCGCGAGCATTGCCTTCATGCCCTGCCCGCGGGAGAGGTGGCGGAGTTGGACGTTCATCGGAATCGCAAGGGAGTCCACGAGTTGATTCGCCCGCGTCGCCGACCAACGGGGCTGGTGGGGCGCGAGGAATCGAAAGAGATCCCGGACGTTCATCCACGGGTAGGCGTCGGGCACGTCCGGGACGTAGCCCACGCGCTGGCGCACCGCGCGCGCGTTTCGGAGCGGGTCGAGGCCCAGCACGGACATCGAGCCCGACTCGGGCGTCAGGAGCCCGAGCATCGACTTCAGGAGCGTCGACTTCCCCGCCCCATTGGCGCCGAGTAGCACGAGAACGGAGCCCTCGGCAACATCGAGGGTCACCCGATCGAGCGCGGGCTTCTTCCGGAAGCGCACCGTCCAATCGCGAACTTGAATCACGGCACCCATCACGTCTCCTCCCCGTCGTGAGCAACCACGAGCCTCACAGGTTGCGCCGCTTCGAGCGCGGCGGCCAATTGATCGACGTCGTGCCCGGCGCGCAGCGCCTCGAGAGCGGCACGACGAAACGTGTCGAGCGTTGCGCGGCGGCGTTCCCCGCGGGCGATCGCGGGGCCGTCCTCCGTCACGTAGACCCCCGAGCCGTTGCGGCCCTCGACGACGCCGAGCGTCTCGAGATCGCGATACGCCTTCCCGACCGTGTTCGGGTTGACCAGCGCTTCCTCGGCCAGCCCCCGCACGCTCGGAAGCCGGCCGCCCGAGCCCAACTCACCCCGCGAGACGGCGTCGAGGATCGTGTCGACGATCTGGCGCGAGGGCGGGACATCGGAGCGGGGGTCGACGCGTACGTTCACGGCGACCGTCTGATCGTCCTAGGACGGTCGTGCGCTTGAGGGGATTCCGATCCCCGCGCCGAATCGACGGCGGGGCCCGCGTCCGACGCCCCCCCGGAGTCGACCGCCCCCTGTCCGTCGGGAGCGGACGACGACCGACGCGGCGAGTACCGTTCTTCGTTCGGTTCCCGTTCGGACGGAGATCTCCATGCGCAAGGCCCTGCCGCTCGTGCTTCTCGTCGTCGTAGGAGCGCTCGCGTTCCTCGCCTGGCAGAAGAAGTGGTTCGTCGGCTCGGACGCCACGACCTCCGGCGAGAGTGGCAGCCTCGCTCCCTCGGAGATCGAGGCCCACGGCGACCTGAAGGGCGCCGGCGGCTTCCGCGCGACCGACGCCGACCCGAAGGTGTTCGAGGGCGACCCGGTCGGGAAACTGAAGCTCGCGTTCGGAACGTCATCGATTGCGGGACGGGTCGTGTCGACGGCGGGGACGCCCATCCGATTCGCGCGCGTGACGGCCGTGCTGCCGCCCCCCGACGGTGGGCATTCGGTCCGCACGACCAAGGACGGCGCCTTCGAGATTCAGGGGCTCGCGGCCGGTGAGTACGACCTTCGCGTATCGGCCGAGGGATTCGTCGCACGGAGTATCCGTACGCCCGGCCTCGTCGTCGAGCAGGCCACCGCGATCGGCGACGTGACGCTCAAGACGAAGACGGCATCGACGGAGGGACTTTCGGTCAAGGTGGTCGAGGAGGCGACGGGGAGGCCCGTCGCCGGCGCAAAGGTCGTCGCCTCGACGCTCTACTACGGTCTGACCGTGACGCTCGGGGCCGAGCGGAGCGGGACGACCGACGTCGTCACGCGGCAGGGCGTGACCGACGACAATGGCGTGTGCGAAATGAACGGGCTCGCCGCCGACAAGTACGACGTCGTCGTGGAGGCCAAGGGCTACGTTCTCGAGCCGATCGAGAACGTCGTCATCGCCGCCGGTCGCGTCGAGCATCGGACCGCGTCGTTGAAGCCCGGCATGTCGATCCAGGGGACGGTCGTCGACGCCGAGGGCCTGCCCGCCTCGGGCGCGTTCGTCACGGGGCTCGGGGTCCCGAGTTTTCGCTCCTATGCCTCGGTCACGACGAGCGCGTCGGGTTCGTTCACGCTCGACGGGCTCTCGCCGGGCGGCTACATGCTCGTGGCCGGCAGCGACACGAAGGGCGCGGGCTCGGCGCAGGGCGTCAAGGCGGGAGATCGCGCGGCGCGCATCCAACTGAAGGGTGTCGGCACGGTCGTCGGAAAAGTGGTCGCCAAGGGAGGCGGCCCCGTGACGGAATTCCTGATCCGACCGTACACGGGCGGGCCCTTCCAATACGTCTACAGCCGGCCGACGCGGGTCAAGGACGAAGGCGGACGATTCACCGTCCAGGTGCCGCCCGGGTCCTACATGATCGACGTCAAGGCCGAGGGCAGCTCGACGACGACCACGGCGTCGGTCAGCGTTTCTCCGAACCAGACGACCGAGGTCACGATCGAAATGCCCCCGGAGGGCCTCGTCAAGGGCGTGATCACCGACCCGGACGGCAACCATCTCGCGGGTGCCGAGATCTTCGTCAAGAGTGGAGGGTTCCCGCCGTCTCCGATCCGTGAGAAGTACACGCGTTCGGACGGCGACGGCCAGTTCGTGCTCAAGGGGATGGCGCTCGAGCCCGTCAAGCTGCACGTTCGCCATGCCGCCTTCGCGACCACGATCGTCGAGACGACGCCCGTCGAGCCGACGAAGGCGAAGGAACTCACGGTGAAGCTCGGCGTCGGCGCGCGCGTCGAAGGCCGCGTGACGACGAAGGACGGCGTACCCGTCCCCGGCGAACGCATCAACCTCTTCCAGGGATTCGACTTCCTCGCGGCCAAGGCGGTCTTCACCGACGACGCGGGCGCGTTCGCGTTCTTCGCGATCGCCGAGGGTACCTACCAGTGTTCGCTCGGACGCTTCGAGAACAATGCAACCGGCCAGCAGAAGAACCTGACGATCCCTTCCTCCGGCACGATCACGGTCGACTTCCAGACGGACGGAGACAAGGCCGGCGGCGGAACGATCTCCGGCACGATCACCATCGGCGGCAAGCCTGCCGTAAAGGCCAACGTGCTCGCGACCGACGCGCGCGGCGAGGCCTCTGGCATCAGCGCCGAGACCGACGCGGAAGGCCGCTTCGTCGCCAAGGGGTTGAACGCGGGTGACGTCCGCATCCAGGTCCAGACGCAGGAGGGCAACTTCCGCACGCGCTCGGGACGCATCGAAAAGGCGGGCGGATCGACGGTCATCGACATGGCGTTCGGCTCGTCGCGCGTGAACGGCGTCCTCGTCGGCAGCGACGGCAAGGTGACCGTCTCGGGCGCGTGGGTGCAGGCCGAAGTCTCCGATGCAAAGGGCGACGAGGGCGCTTGGTCGAGCGTGCGAGGCTTCGTGACGAGCGGCAACGACGGACAATTCCTGTTCCAGGGTCTCGAGCCCGGCACGTACCGGCTGCGCATCACGGGCAGCATGGGCGGATATGCATCGAAGGTCACCGACTCGTTCGTGGTCGCCGAGGGCGACGCGAAGGACCTCGGCCGCATCCAATTGCCCCCCGGCGGCGGAATCAGCGGTCGCGTGACGAACGAGGAGGACTCGCCCATGGAGGGCGTCGGCGTGTCGCTGGAGAACTCGCGCGGCGAGGCGGTGTTCCTCTTCTCGCTTTCCAGCACCGGCTCCGACGGCCGCTACACCCTCGAGGGGCTCGAGTTCGGTACCTACACGGTGATCTTCGACAAGAAAGGTTACGCACCCGCGCGCAAGGCCGTGAAGGTGTCCGCCGCCGGCGGCGCCTCGGCCGACGTCGTCATGAAGGGCGGCGGCGCGCTCGCGATCTCGGTGGAAGACGAGAACGGCGTGGCCGTCGAAGGCGCGTCGATCGAACTCTACGAGAACGGGAAACGCGTCGAGAAGACGCTGACGATCGTCAACCTCTTCGACGCCCAGGTCTCGAAGACGGGCAAGGACGGCAGGACGAGAATCGCCGATCTCGCGCCTTCGACCTACGTCGTCAAGGCCTTGAAGGACGGGATGAACCCCCTCTCCGACTGGCTCTCGACGACGGTCGTTTCCGGCGGCTCCGTCGACATCAAGATCGTCCTGCGCAAGGGCCCGTAGGCCGGCGATCGAGCGGCGTCGGACGCGGGTCCCGTCCGTCGTTGCGCCCCCTCCTCGCGTGCCGAGCGCTGAGCGCGTAGTCTCCGCGTCCCGTGCGGCCCCTTGAGAACCGCCTGACGTGGTCGAAGTCCCGAGGGGAGACGTTCGACTATTGTCTTCGCAAGTACTGGTGGAACTACTACGGCTCGTGGGGCGGCTGGGCCCCGGACGCCCCCGCCGAGGCGAAGGACGCGTATCTCCTGAAGAACCTCCACTCGCGGTGGACGTGGGTGGGCGACGTCGTTCACCGCACGATCGCGACGATCCTCCACCGAGTGGCGCGGCGCAAGCGCGCGGGGCAACTCGACTTCGCGCCCGACGACGCCATCGACGTGGCCGAAGAAATCGAATCGCTGACCCGCGGCATGCGCATCGAGTTCCGAGACTCGCGCGACGGCCGATACCGCGGCGACCCCAAGCGCATCGTCGGCTTGGCGGAGCACGAGTACGCGACGCCCGTGCCCGACGCCGAGTGGAAAGAGATGAACCGTCGGGCGATCGACGGGGTCACGAGGTTCCTCGCGTCTCCGATCTTCCGTGAGATCGAGGCCTCCGATCCGGCGACGTGGCTCCCGTTCGAAGTGCTCGACTCCTTCGACTTCGAAGGAACCTCCGTCTGGGCGGCACTCGACTTCATCCGTCGCACG
>JANNRO010000617.1:0-13742 GCA_031401505.1 Planctomycetia bacterium | reverse complement strand
CACCCGATCATACGTGTCGACGTCCTTCCAACGCTGGGCGAGGATCGCATCGCCCGGCACCATCGTTTCGAGCGAGGGGTCGTGCCCGAGTACCAAGCGCACGCCCGCGTAGGCGAGCGCGACGAGGAGAGGGATCGCCGTCCATGGCAGGCGCACGCGGGGCATCGGCGGATCGTATCCGCAATAGACCGATGGGCTCCCGGCGCGGCTCAGGCCTGAAGCCGTCGGGGCGCGCAGTTGCCGGGTAACCTAGTTGGTCCTTGATCCCGATCGTCACCCGCGCCCTGTTCGACGCCTTCGTCTTCGATCTCGACGGCACGCTGCTCGACGGCCACGCGCGTCTCTCCGATCGCACCGCCCGCGCCGTGCGGGCGCTCGTCGGCGCGGGGTACGTCGTCGTTCTCGCGACGGGGCGCAGTCTCGGCGGTACGCGTGAGACCCACGAACTGCTCGGGCTCGACACCGAAATCTGCGCCTACAACGGGGCGTGGATCGGCGGCCACGAGGGAATCGATCCGTGGCACTACGCGCCGATCCCGGACGCGCGCATCGTCGAACTCGCGGCCCTCGAGCAACGGGCGCGGTTTCTGTTCCGCCACAGCGGCGTGCGCAAGTTCACCGTGCGGCCGACCGACGCGCTCCACCGTCGCGTCGCCGATTGGTACACGAACGTCGAGCACGTGGACGGCGGTCCCCTGGCCCTTCCGAGCCGTGACCTCGTCCGCGTCAGCCTCTTTTTCGAGGGTTTACCCGCCGCGGATGCGGCCTGGGGTTCGCTGTCGCCGGACGCGCGCGACGAACTCCATCGCGAGACGTTTCCGATGGCGATCTTTCCCGGCTTCGAAGACGTCTCGCTCCACCTTTGCGAAGTCCAACGCCGCGGACGGGGCAAGGCCGAGGTGTACCGCTATCTCGCCGAGCGTCACGGCATTCCCGCGCATCGCGTCGTCGCGGTCGGCGACCAGTCCAACGACCTGCCGCTGCTGCGCGATGCGGGCCTGCCGGTCGCGATGGGCAACGCGATCGACGAACTGCGCGCGATCGCGCGCCTCGTCATCGGGGACCATCGTCACGAGGGCATCGCCCATTGGATCGAGGAGCACGTGCTGCCCGCGACGTCGGCGGTCGGCCGCTCGTCGGACGCGGGCCCCGCCGCCCGTTCGACGGGCGCGATCCCGAGGGGCACGTGACCGTCGCGTTCTCGACGCGTTCCCTTCGCGTCGGCGCCGATCGGCTCGTGCGCGGCGCCGAGCGCGCACGAACGCTCGGTTTCGGGGCCGTCCACGCCGCCGTGCCGCCCATCGACGCGGCGGCTGCCCGGATCGCGCTCGAGGTTCAACACGTGACGTTGACGGCCGTGTCGACGGTCGCGATCGACGAGATCTCGATCGTGGGTGCCGCCATCGATCGTGCGGCGGCCGCGGCGGCGGCGCTCCACCACCGCCTCGTGGTGATCGAGACGGGCCCGCTCTCGACGGCGCGAGGTGGCTCGGTCGAGTCGGCGGTCGGGACCCTGGTCCGCGCGATCCACGCCGCGCTGCGCCGCCACCCGGGACTATCGCTCGCGATCGTGACGAGTGAAGGGCCTTCGGGCATCGTCGGCCTGCGGGAGTCCGAATGGATCGTTTCCGAACTTCGCGGCGAACCCGTCGGGTTCTGGTTCGACACCGGGGGTGCGCTGCGGGTCGAACGTGCCGAAGGGGGGGGCGCTGCACTCGCATGGGCCGATCGGTTCGGATCGCGCGTGATGGGGCTTTCGATCCACGGGCTCGGCGGGGGCGAGGGCCACGCCCGACCGGAGGACGACGGGCTCGATTGGAGTACGCTGCGCGGACTGGTGCCGTCGAACGCACCGTGGGTCCTCGAGCTCGCTCCGTCGACCGCGACGAGCGCGATCGAGGAGTCGCGGCGGTTCGTGGCGCATGTCTTGCGCGAGGAAGCCTGATCATGAGCCACGGTCACGACGATCACGGGCAAGGTGCTTCGAAGTCGCAGAGCCACGGGCCGGCGGAGTTCCCTCCGATTCCCGACCCCCGATCGATATCGCCCGCCCGTGAAGACTTCGAGTCCCCGTGGCCGGGGAAACTCCTGGTCTGGCCGTTTCTCTGGACGGCGGTCGCGCTGCTCTTCTTCGTCGCGGCTCGCTCGTGGGGTCACCCGATCGGCGAGCACGGAACCGGGTCGCACGCCGCCGGTTCGCACCCGATCGAAGGCGTACCGCACGCCAAGTAGCGCGCGGTGTTGCGCTACTTCGGCAAGTCTCGCGCGAGGCGAAAGCCGGTCTTCACGTCGCGAGCCGAGTGCGGGAACGGCCGCACGCGGCGCAGCGCAGCCTCCATCGGAGGGTCGCCGGGGCCGGCACCCTTCGTGAGGAACGCCTCGGGCGAATCGGTCGGGACGCGCACGCCCGTCACGATCTCGCGGACGTTGCCGAGCATGCCCTTGACGCCGTACGGCGAGGCATCCTTGACGCTGCGGACGGCGACCGGTTCGACGAGGTCGCCTTCCTCGGGCGACCCTCGCAACTCGCCCGGCAGCAGGAAACCGAGCATCCCGCCGCCGGCGACGGCCCACTCGGCTTCGCTCGGCAGCCGAAGCGGCAGCGCTTCCTTGCTTTCGCGCCACTTCGCGAAGTAGGCGGCGTCGCTCGGCGAGATTCCCCGCACCGGACGCTCCTTGGCGTCATTCGAGATCGTGAACCGCGAAGGTCTGTCGGGGTCGGGGAGGAAATCGACCAGCGGGGCCCGGCGGACCCGGTCCTCGTCGCTCGGGATCTCGTTCAGGAACACGAGGTAGGCGGCGTTGGTCGTCTCGAAGCGTTCGATCAGGAACGGCTTGACCGGCACGGGAATCGCGAGCGACGTGGAGAACGGAGGGCCGCGGTGATCGATGGCGTCGCCGCCGGGAATCACGAGCGACCAGTCGGCGGGGACCGCGTCGGGCGACATCGGCACGACGAAGGTGAATCGGACCGGCTCGCGATCGGCCAACCGGCCTCGATCGCGATAGATGAACGGAATCACGACGGGAATGACGACGCCACCCGTCCTGCCCAGCGTCAGTCGGTATTGACCGGGCGCGAGCGTGATCTCCGCGATCGGGACGTTCTCGAGGCGCTTCTTGCGCGTGTCGTCGTCGACGATGCACGGCCCGGTGCCTTCGGGACCGGTGACGCGAACCCGCACCGGCGCGAATTTGTCGTAGACGAGCTTGGCTTCGCGTTCCGCATTTTCGGCGTCGGAGCCGCCGAGCCCCGCGGCGAACGCGATCGCGTCGTCGTATTCGGCCTGGAGCGCGTCGAAGCGGCGGGCGCCTTCCGCGATCGACATGGACGACGTTTGCGCGCCGGCCGAGTCGACGCGCGTTTCGAGCTTCTTGAGGAGCGACACCGCCGTCTCGCCGCGGGACGAGCCGCCGAGGATGCCCCCGCGCGTGCCGAACGACGAGCCGGCGAAGTAGCCGACCCCGACGGCCGCGAGCGTCAACAGTCCGGCCGAGAGATAGCGACGCACCGCACGCCGCGCGGTGTCGACGACGCCGGCCGCCGTCGGCCCTTCCTGCGCCTGCGCACGCGTCTTGGAACCGGCGAGCCAGGCCTCGAGATCGGACGCCATGGAGCGCGGGTTGACGTACCGCTCGGCCGTTTTCGGCGACATCGCCTTGCGCACGATGGACGCGAGCGCCCCGGGGACCGTCGTCGGGAGCGCCGTGTAGTTGCCGTCGCGCGCGTCCTTGAAGAGGTCGTCGAGCGTGCGCAGGCCGACGTCCTCGAGGCGGGAAAGCTTTTCGGCGCAGAGTTCGGCCTTCGCCTCGTCGCCCTTCTCTCGGGCCGCCTTCTCGGCTTCGCTCAGGGCGTCGATTCGCCGGCGCAATTCGGCGCGCGTGATCGGCGTCGCCGCGGCGATCGGGGGCTCCCCGGTCAGGCAGAAGTGGAGGATCGCGCCGAGGCCCCAGACGTCGGTGCGCTCGTGGACGATTCCGCGCGCCTGCTCGGGCGCGAGGAATCGCGGCGTCCCGACGATCCCGGCCTCTTCGGCGGTCGGTTGGATCACGGTCGTCGAGAGGTTGTTCTTCCGCTCGAGGACGTGGCAGATGCCGAAGTCGATGACGTAGGCGCGCAGTGTGCGCGAGTCGACGAGGACGTTGTCGGGCTTCAAGTCGCGGTGGATGACGCCGTTCTCGACGTTCGCGATCTGGATGCCCTCGCAGACCGGCAGGAAGATCTTCTCGACGAGGTTCGTGACGTCTTCGAGCGGGCGCAGCGTGGCGTAGCGCGACAGCGTCCCGTTGCGTCCCATCTCCACGATCTGCGTGAGCGTGAACGGCTTGTACAGCAACTCCATCGCGAAGTAGGGGCGGCCGTCGTGCTCGCCGCGATCGAAGACCGGCATCAGGTTCTGATGACGCAGGTTCGCCTGGACTTCGATCTCGCGCAGGAAGCGCTGGTGCATCGCGTCGGACTGGTTCTTGCCCAGGAACTTGACGGCGACGTAGCGATTCGTCGTCGCGTCGAACGCCCGGTAGACCGTCCCCGTCCCGCCTTCGCCGATCGGCTCTTCGAGCACGTAGCGGCCGATTTTCGTGCCGCTCGGATACTCGGCGACGATCGCGGGCGTCTCCACTTCGGCGTCGTCCTTGCCCTTCTTCTTCGAGACGGGGGCGGCGGGACGATCGTCCGACGACTTCGGTGCCGGTGCCTTCTGGGACGCAGACACGGACGGGGTCGGAGCCGCCTTCGGCGCGTCGACCTTGGGTGCGTCGACCTTGGGTGCATCCGTCTTCGGCGCGTCGACCGGTGGTTTCGTCGTCTCGACGACCTTCGCCGTGATCGTTCCATCGACGACGGTGACCGCGAGCGCCGCACTGCACGACACGCACTTGGCGCGGACGGTTCCGCCCTTGCGCGCGGCGGCGAGGTCGCCCTTGTGCTTCTGCCGGCAGGCCGGGCAAAAAAAGACGTCGGCCTTCGTGGAGTCGGATGCTTCCTCGGCGCTCATCGGCCCCACCATAACGCGCCGTCGCGTCCACGGGAACCCCGACGCCAGAGGTTTTAGTCCCGAATCGGGGCCGCCACCCCGAGCGGTAGCCATGTAGAAACGCTCGTGCCGACTCTCGGCTCCGAATCGATACGGATTTCGCCCGACAGGTCGGTCACGATGCGCCGGCAGATCGCCAGCCCGAGACCGGTGCCGTGCGTTTTTGTGCTGAAATCGGGCTCGAAGAGGCGCGGACGGTGCTCGGGGGGGATTCCGACGCCGTCGTCGGTGACGGTGACGAGGATCGCCGGCCGATCGGTCCCGGGCACGGTCGACCGCGACGAACGCACCCGGACCTTGACGGCGCCCTTCGCCTCGTCGAGCGACTGCACGGCGTTCGCCACCAGATTGACGAAGACGCGCCGGAGTTCGTCCCCGTCCCAGTGAACGGGCGGGAGGCCGTCTTCGAGTTCTTCGACGACCTCGGCCCGCCCCGTCGAGCCCGTGCCGTAGAGCGCGACGACCGAACGGAGGATCGCGTTGACGTCGCAGTCTTCCAGCGTCCGCGGCGGGAAGCGCGCGAACGCGGCGAAGTCGCTCGCGATGCGGGACAGCGCGTCGATCTGTTCGAGCACGATCTTCGACGTCGGCTCGATCATCGAGGCGGCGAACTGAGGATCGGACTTCGACGTGGCCGCGAGTTGTTGGAGGAGCAACTTCATGGGCGTGAGCGGATTCTTGATCTCGTGGGCCACCTGGCGGGCCATGCCGCGCCACGCGGCCTCGCGCTCGGCACGAGCCGCGAGATCCCGCGTCGCGGCGAGGTCCCGCGTCATCGAGTTGAAGCCCTCGACGAGTTGTCCCATCTCGTCGCGACCGGCCCCCGGGATCGCGATCCCGAGCTCGCCGGCCGCCACGCGCCGCGTCCCCAGGACGAGGTTCTGGAGCGGTCGCGCGAGTCGTCGGGCGGTGTAGATCCCGATCACGACGACGAGCACGAGCGTCAGCAGGTAGGCCGCGAGCAGCACGCTGCCCGTTTCGGACGCCTGCTGGAGCGCCTTCGAGCGGTCGTATCGGACCGGCACCGCGACCACCGCGAACGGGGTGCCGTCGGGGCCGCGCATCGGCGCGTACGCCGTGCGGATCTGCGTGCCGCCGACGGACGATTCTTCGACGTAGGTCTCGCGCTGGTCGAGTTCGAGCGCGCCGTACGCGCTCGACGGCAGGCGCTCGGGAAGCAGTTCGGACGTGACGAGATCGCGCAACCCCGTGAAGTCGAGCTCGCCCCGCCGGTAGAGAGCGACGGCCTCGGACTGGATCTGCTCGTACCCGTCGTCGCTTCCGGGGGTCGCGCTGATGCCCACGAGCTGGAAGTCGTCGCGGGCCGTGCGAACGAGCACCTCCTGACGACGGCGAAACTCCTCCTCGGAACGGAGCGAGGCGTCCTCGAAGTTCGCGTAGCCGAGAAACACGAGCGGCACGACCGAGATCACGAAGTAACTCGCGAGGATCTTGTCCTGGAGTCGTGCGCGGAAACGGCGAAGGCCGAGCGCCAACGCCACGATCGCCACGAGGACGCCGGCGCCCACGCCCACGATCACCACGCGTGCGATGCCGAAGATGACGTCGATTCCCTCCGCCCGGATTCCCTCGGCTACGAGGACGCCTCGGGAGCCCGCGTCGATCGCGAGGTAGGGCAGATGCCCGGACTTGTCGCAGGGGAGCCATCGCGGTTCCGACAGCTCCGCGGCGGGGGGCAGCTTCGCGGGAAGCGTGGGTGCCGCCTCGATGTCGTTGGTCGCCACGACGCGGCCGTTCGCGACGAGGCGGAGCGAGAGAGGACGAGCCGAGTGCTCGGCGTCGGCGCCGGCGGAGGGCGTCGGACGCACGGGAATGCGCGGGTGCGCCCCCGCGAGCTCGACCGCGAGCGGATCGGGCACGAAGACGGAGACGGTCCCGAGCAGCGCTCCGTCCGATCCGCGCACGTAGAGGTGGCCCGCGACCGCGCGAAGCACGTCGCCCCTGCCGGGGCGTCGCTCGACGATCACGTCGGTTCCCTCGCCGTCGGGCGGCGGCTCGACGTAGGGCAGGCGCCGAGCCGGTGGCGCGTTCATCGTGAATTTCGAGATGCGTCGTCCGATCGAATTGCGCACGAGGATGAGCGCGCCCTCCGCGTCCTCGTTCGCGAATCCGAGCGAGAGCCACACGTAGAAGGCGAGTTCGCTCGGATCCCGACGCGGATCGACGATTTGTCTGGCGAGGTACGGATCGGCGCCGAGCTGGCTCAACGACGTGTCGAGCAGGCTCTCGATCGCCGCTTCGCGGCCCACCCAATCGGCCGCCTGCGCCCGGACGTCGCCGCGCATCGCCTTGGCCGCGCCTTCGAACAGGACGGGGACGAGGAGGACCACCGACAGCACCGACGTCAACAGGATGCGGCTCGGGGCGCCCGGTCTCGCATCGCCTCCGCGAAGTCGTCCGACGATGGCGGCGGCGCCGGGAACCAGGAGGTACGTCCACCAGGCGTAGGCGCCCGCGGTCGCGAGGTACGCGGCCGCGGCGATGAGCACGGCGCCGAGAAGTCGAGGTGCCGCGCGCGGCAGCGTGTGACAGCCGGCCTCGATCGATCGGAGCGCCGATCGACAGAACACGAACGCGGCGGCAGTCGCCGCGGACAGCCCGAGCAGCAGCAGCGCGCGCGGCAACGAGGGCAGCAGCGCTCCCGCTCCGAACACGTCGATCCGGCTCTGGATGGCGGCCGCTTCCGCGAGGTGGCGCCAGCCCGCGACGGCGATCGCGCCGACCAGCGCCGCGAGCAGTCCGACGCCCGAGCGTCGAAGCCGGGATCGGGGGACCGCGTCGGGGGCCGCCCCGAAGAGCGCGGAGGCGGCCACGGCGGCCACGAGGATCGCGGCGCACGAGAGGGCGACGTCTCCGGGGGTCGCGAGCCAACCGGCGAGCCCGGGAAGGCCGAAGTCGGTTTCGCGAAACGCCCGCTCCCAGTTCGGAAAGCGCGACGGAAGGTCGATGAGACGCAGCCCTTGCCGCACCGTCACGGCCCCGACGAGCAACGCGAGCGGGCGCGCGATCCGGCCTCGAAGCGTCCGACGCAGGATCTCCCCGAGCACGAGAAACGCGACGGCGCCCCCGATCAGCCATTGGAGACCCGCGTCGCGGCGCCGTCGACCTTCGAGGAGCGCGCGGACGACGTCGGTGTCGGGTGCCGTCACTTCGACTGCAAGCGAGGGTTGCGTCGCGCCGATCGGGACGCCGACGCGGATCTGATCGGCCTTCACGGGGGCTTGGAGTGACGCCGCCGGCTGGATGCGGATGCTTCGGACGTGTTCGGCCAACGCCCAGCGCTGCTCGGCCGTTCCGTCGAGCGGCGACGCGTCGCGGTCGGCGAGCACGACGGTGACGCGCGACGTTCCGCCCCGGGGGCCCGGTCCGGACACGATCAGCGCGCGCAGGAACGGGCCCGCGTGGAAGACGACGTCTCCGGCGGCGAACGATTCGTCCCAGGGCTTGGCGGCCGGCAACTCCCGCGGTTCGACCGGATTGCCGGCCCAGAGGCGTTCCCCCGACGGATCGTCCGTGAGGATGCCGTCCACGCGGGTCTCGGCGAGCACGGCCTCGAGGGCGTCGAGCAGGCGGCGCCGCTCCGCGATGCGTCCGGACGTCGGGGCGGTCGGCTCCGGCGCCTCGCTTCCCGCGCGTGCGGGGGTCGGCGGCGCGCCGATCCGGCCGACGCGCTCGATCGCCTGATACGCCCGCTCGAGCGCCGAGGTCAGTCGGCGCGACACCACGTCGGCGGCCTCGCGGGTCAGGCGGGCGCGCTCGTCGGCGACGTCGGGCGCCGGCGGCGCGCACGATGACAACGTCGCCGCGGCCAGCAACCAGACGGCCGGGCGCCATCCACGGGTGACACGGCTCATGTCCGCGGAGTCCGGCTCATTTCCGCGGAGTCCATCACTTCCGCGGGATCAGCGTCGACTCGAGCGACTCGAGCACCCAATACGACGTCTTCTGGTTGGCGTCGATGCGATGGACGCGCACGGCCAGATGCTCGCTGGTCTCGGCGGTCTCGGTCTTCGTCGTCAGGAGGAAGCTGCGCGTGAACGTGGCCCCTTCGCCCTTCGGACAGTCTTTCGTCTCGGTCAGCGACTTGACCGTGTGCTTCTTGAAGTACGTATTCTCGAGGATTCCGAGCGCCTGCGCCGACGGGTAGGTCTTGCGGGGCACGTCCAGGAGTTGGAGGAGGAGTCGCGCGTCATCGCCCTTCTCCATCAAGCCGACGACGCCCTTGGCGTTCGCGTTGCGAAAGGCCGAGACGAGATCGTCGAAAACGCGTTGCGCCGCGGCGGGCACCTTCGATCCGCAGTCAGCCGCGCCGTTCGCGCCCCCGCACCACGCGGGTGCCGTGCCGAGTACCGACAGCGACGACAGGACGAGAAGGGAGGTCCAGACGCGACGCACGCAGGCGCTCCGATCGGAGAGTCGAGGACGAGACGAGAAGGAAGAGAGCAAAACGGGGGCCTTGAACGACGGTTCCGACGCGAGAGTGTAACCATCTATGACTTCGTAGGTTAGGGCGACGTGGGAGTCGATGCCCTCGGACGGTGGGGGGCGGCGGGGGGAGGAACGCGCCCTCCGACGGGGACAGTGTCCTCTCCCCGCGTCGCCCGCATCGCCGGCCTGCGACGCGGCGCGACGAACGGCGGCGGTTCATCGCAGGCCGTACTGCTCGATCTTCTTGTAGAGGTGGCTCCTCTGCATGCCGAGCGTCTCGGCGGTCTTCTTCACGTTCCACTCGTTCTCCTGGAGCTTGTGCTGGAGAAAGAGCTTCTCGGAGAGGCTCTTGAACTCCTCGAAGCTCGTGGACGACGAGAACAGGTCGACGCCGCCGGGCGCGGGTCGGATGGTGGGGCCCGCCGGCCCGAGCAACACCTTCATCTGCGGCGCGTCGTAGACGTCGCCGTCGAGCAGGATCAGCGCGCGCTCGACGAGGTTCTTCAGCTGACGCACGTTGCCCGGCCACGCCTCGGCCGACAGGATCTCGAGCGCCGCCGACGTCAACACCGGAGCCGGCGAGCGACCGTGCGAGCGCGCCGCCTCGGCGAGGAGCGACTTCGCGAGGAGCGGCACGTCGGTCCGGCGATCGCGCAGCGGCGGCACCTCCACGGGTACGACGGCGAGGCGGTAGTAGAGGTCCTCGCGGAACTGCCCCTCGGCGACGGCCTTCTTCAGATCCTTGTTGGTCGCCGAGACGACGCGCACGTCCACCTTGATCTGGACGCCGCCTCCGCCCACGCGCTGGAGGAACTGGTCCTCGAGGACGCGCAGCACCTTCGTCTGGGCCTCGATCGGCATGTCGCCGACTTCGTCGAGGAACAGCGTCCCGCCGTCGGCCTGCTCGAACTTGCCCTTCTGCCGGTCGACGGCGCCCGTGAACGCGCCCTTCTCGTGGCCGAACAGCGTGCTCTCGATCAGCTCGCGCGGGATCGCGCCGCAATTGACCGCGACGAAGGGGCCGCTCGCCCGTCCGCTCATCTCATGGATCAGGCGCGCGACCAGCTCCTTCCCAGAGCCGTTTTCTCCCTCGATCAGGACGCGGGCGGGCGTCGGCGCGACCTTCGCGACGACCTCGCGCAGATGCCGCATGGCCGGGCTCTCGCCGAGCATGCGCGAGGCCGTGTCGGAGAGGCGGTGGCGCAGCGTTGCGTTCTCGCGCGCCAGCCGCTGGAGGTCGCGCGCCTTGCGGATCTTCAGCAGCACGACGTCGCGGTCGAGCGGCTTCTCGATGAAGTCGAAGGCGCCCTTCTTCGTCGCTTCGACGGCCGTCTCGAAGGAGGCGTGCCCGGAGATCACGATCACCGCGGCGTCGGGGCGAATGTCGAGGATGTCGCCCAGCACTTCGAGCCCGTCCCGTCCCGGCATCTTGATGTCGAGGAACACGAGGTCGATGTCGGGGTGTTGTGAGACGAGGGAGAGGGCCGTCTTGCCCTCGGGCGCGGTCAGCACGTCGTGGTGCTCGTAGCGCAGGATCAGGCCCAGGCTGTCGCGAATGGCACTCTCGTCGTCGACGATCAGGATCTTCACGGATGCTCCGGGGACGCGATCCCGGCGACCCTCGGAGGGAGGGGGGCGGCGGGGGGAGAGAGGGGCGTCGGCGCGATCGTACGGGAGGCCGCGGGCCCGGCCGCGTTGCGTGACCGAGGGAACGGCTCGCGCGTGGGACTCGTGCGCCTCGTCGACCCGCGGGCGTACCAGCACATGTGCTGGGACGAGAGCGCGTCCGCTCCCGAATTACGCCCGATCCGCGCCCGTTTTGCCGGTTGCCATGTGAAGCAGCAGCACCTGCACGGGGCGACGGACCGCGGCTGATGCCCGTACTAGTCGAGGTCGATGACCACGTCCGTCGTTCCGGCTTCGACTCGCTTGGAGCCCTCGGGGAACGGACCGGGCTTGATCCCGCCCACGTCGAGGAGGTACTCGCCGGGAGGCAGGCCGTGAACGCGGAAGGCGCCATCGTTGGCGGCCCAGACTCGCTGGAGGCGGAGGTGCCGAGCCACGCCCCGGGGACCGCATGGGTAGACGTCGACCCGGAGGTGCTCGAGTGGCAGTTCTTGTGCCTTCTTGCTCCTGCGCTCGAGATGCGCCTGCGACTCTCGGACCTTGCCGGCGATGTCCTTGACCTCGTGGCGCTCGATGCGTTGCTCGGCTTCTCCGGGCTTGAGGCCCCGCGCCCGGACGTGCCTGCGCTTGACTTCGGCTTCGGCCCACACTTCGAACTCCTGGTCGGGAGGCAAGGCGACGAAGCGCACCCAGCCGTCGTCGCGGATGGGCGCCCAGCGCCAGTCGCGCGGGCCGTCGGAATCCCCCCACGTCACGCGAGCCCCCCGCACTTGCGAGCCGGGCACGTAGCCGACGATGCGCAGGAACAGCTGCGGGCCCGGGTCCAAGACGATCACCAGGTCGCGCACGCCCGCCCGGGTCTCGACCACCCTGTTCTTCACGTCCGTCGACCAATCATCGCCGGGCTTCACGACCAGTTTCACCGGTCCCAGGGGGACGTCGTTGATCTGAAATCGCCCGTGCACGTCCGAGTCCCATAAGGGAGGACTCGACCCAGGCTTGGGGTAGCCATCCACCTCGATCCAAGCGCGTGGAATCGGTCGGCCCTGCTCGTCGCGGATCACCCCCGCGATCGGCAGGTGCGTGGGACCGCGGTCCAAGAGGCGCTGGAGTCTGAGGACGCGCAGGTGAAGGTCGTACGGGTGGGGAAGCGGGATCGCCTCGCCTTGAAGCGCCTCTTCGCGATGGCGGGCCCAGTCGACGATGGGCTTCAAGTCCACGTCGCTGGGCAGGCCGATGCGCTCCATCAGAGCCGTGGGCACGCGCCCGGAGGACTCCCGCGGATCCAATCGGATGCGCGCCCCGAGGGCCGAGACGGTCTCGCGGATCAGGCCGAGGGCGTCCGAGACCCGTGCTTGCGCCGACCCTCTCCCGAATTGATCGCCCATGGCCTCCACGACGGTCGCCGCGAGCCCCACGTCCTTCGAGGCCAGAGCCTCGAACCACGTAGCCGAGAGCTTCCCGCTCAGGGTCTCCCCCACCTCGCCCGCGGGCTGCGCCCGGTGCCAACGCTCGAGTCGTGGCCGCCAGAGGAAGGGGAACTGATTCTCACGCCCGAGGGGGAGGCGATTGAGCGGCGTCGGGAGGGGCCACACGGCATCGCCGTCGTGGGCTGCGACAAGCTCGAGGACCGCCTCACGCTCGAGGCCGAGCCGCCAGAGACCTGCCAACACGTACGCGTCTTCATGGCGCCACGTCGCGCCCACCGCGCGAAGGTCGGTCCGCGCCCGCGCAGGCATCCAGGAGACGTCGATCGACCTCCACTCGTCCTCACCGAGATAGTCGCGCACCTCCGACCAGATCCACCAGAACACGGGGCTCGAGCGGCTCGCGTGAACCCAGGTCTTGGGAGACTGGAGACCGGGCTCCTTCGGCGACCCGGCAAGAGCGAGCTGGGGCGCCGGTGACGTCAGCGCTACCCCGACGCAGGCGACCGCCGTGAGCAGCAGCGGTCCGACGAGGCGCCGCGCGCTGCGGGTGAGCGAAAGGGTCCGATCGGGTGCGGATACGGGCACAGGGTGATTCTAACGCCCGACTCGGTCGAGGCTTGCGCCGCGAGTCTCCCTCCGGCGAGCTCGCCCTTCCCGGCACACGCCTCGGCGCGGCGCCTCAATCGCGGGTCGATGGGACGTGAGTCCGCGACCGTTGCCGACGGTCTCGCCCTCGGGCAACGGGGGTCTGGTCGAGGTCGAAGACCAGATCGGTCGTCCCCGCTTCGACCTCCTTCGTATGGGCGGGCATGACGTCACGGAACGTCTCGAGGTGAACGAAGTACGTGCCGGGAGGCAGGTCGTCGACGCGGAAGGTGAGATCCTCCCGCACTCGTCCGTCCGAGACGCAGAGGTCCCAGATCACGCCCCGCGGACCGACTGGATAAACCGTGACCTGGAGGTGCTCGCGGAGCGGCCCTCGAAAATTGTCTCCGGGGAGCGTCTTCTCGAGCAGCGCTTGCGATGCGCGGACCTTGCCGGCGATGTCCTTGACCTCGTGCCGATCCGCAGACGGGATCGGAGTCCGTGGTCCTCGACTCCCTCGACTTCGTCCATGCCGTCGTGACGCAGATCCCGGATGCACGAACGCATCTCCTTCGCTACTCGGGCGCGTACTCGGCCCGCTGGCGCGGCCGGCTGC
>JANNRO010000616.1:0-14319 GCA_031401505.1 Planctomycetia bacterium | reverse complement strand
CGCACCATCCGGCCGATGATGTCGTCGGACGCGCCCGCGAACCCGATCCGCCAACCGGTCATCGAGTAGGCCTTCGACATCCCGTTGACCAGCACCGTCAGTTCGCGTGCGTCGGGGCAGAGCTTCGCGAACGACGAGAACTTCGCCGGCGCGTAGGCCAGGTGCTCGTAGATCTCGTCGGCGATCACCACGATCCCGTGCTTCGCCGCGAGCACGCCGATCGCGCGCTGCACGGCGTCGGGTTGGACGGTGCCCGTCGGATTGCCGGGTGAGTTGATCACCACGGCCTTCGTCCTCGGCGTGATCGCCGCACGGAAGCGGTCGGGGTCGATCACGAAACCCGATTTCGCGTCGGTTTCGACGACGACGGTCTTCGCCCCCGTCGACTGGATCATCTCGGGGTAGGAGAGCCAGTAGGGCGCGAAGAGGATGACCTCGTCGCCCTCCTCGCACAGCACCGAAATCGCGTCGAAGAGCACGCTCTTGGCGCCGATGCCCACGATCGTGCGCTCGGGCGTCAGCCCCTCGAAGCCGTCGGCTCGGAACTTCGCCGCGATCGCGGTCCGAAGTTCGGGAATGCCGGCGGCGGGCGTGTATTTCGTGAACCCCTCGCGGATCGCCTGGATGCCCGCCTCTTTCACGTGGTCGGGCGTGTCGAAATCGGGCTCGCCGGCACCGAACGAGACGACGTCTTCGCCCGCCGCCTGCATCTGCTTGGCGCGCCCGATGATCCGCATCGTGGCGGACTCGCGGAGGTTTCCGGCGTGTCGAGCGAACTTCGGCATGGGGTCGGAGCCTAGCACGGGGCCTGTTCGCTTTCCTCGGCTCGAAAGGCCTCCAACCCAAGCCCCAAGGCCCACTTGTGACGGACGTTCGCGCTCCGTTTGGCCGACGGGGCCCGCGTCCGCGGAACAGGTCCGGTCGGGCGGCGTCCAAGGGGTAAGAGATGTCCCACTCCTACACCGCTCGCGCTTCCCGAACTTTCCGCCCGCGCAACGTCTCGGTTGGGCGTCCGGGTACGTTGACTCCGCCCGCATCTCCCGGGGGGACGTCCCCCTCGGATGCGTCCCCGCGAAGGAAGCCCGTGCGCCGATCGTTCCGCATCCTCCGAAGGCTCGGCATCGCCGTCCTGCTCCTCGCGGTCCTGGGCCTCGTCGGCTTCACGTGGTTCGCGTACTGGCCGCTCGAAGGGAAAGTCGGGCGCGTCGAAGAACTCGTCCCCGGCGACGTCGAGTTCCTCTATCGCACGAACTGGGCGGAGATGAAGGCGCAGGGGTGGGTCCAACGCAACGTCGTCGACCACCCGATCCACCCGGGCATCGATCCCGCGAAGATCGAAGTCGACCCGAAGACGCACCGCACGTTCGCCCAGGCGCTCGAGACGATTCCCGAGACCGAGGCGCAGATCAACGACTCGCTGCCCGGCGTCCTGAAATTCCTGGAGGGCGTGTTCTTCGGGACGAAGGAGTTCCGGGTCGAGAAAGACGTCTTCCCAGCCGAGATCATCGCCGCGGGGAAGTGGTGCGCGGGCGGGAACCCGGCCGAGGGGCCGCCCCAATGGCGGCAGATCCTCGTCCTGACGCGCGTGTCGCCGCTGGTCAAGTTCGCGTTCGAGGCGGTGAAACACGACTTCGTGCGCGAGCGTTCCGTACCGAAGGACCAGATCGAGCTGTCGGTCACGCCCGAGGGCTGGCTCCGCGTGGAGTTGATGAACTACGTCGAACCGCGTCGCGTCGAGACGTGCGAAGGCGGGGTCCCGAGGGATCTGAAGAAGGTGTGGTATGTCGCCCGCCACCTCGACGTGCTCGCGATCAGCAACAACGAAGACCTGATCCGCGGCGTCGCCTCGGCGCGCCGAGGCGACGAGCGCGCGATCGATCGACCGCAGTTCGACGGCGAGCGCCCCGAGGGCACGCTGGTGGCCTCCGTCGATCTCGTCAACCTGCGCAGCTATCTCAACCGCTTCTTCTCGGGTGGCGACGGGCAGAAACTCGGGACGTTCGTCGGGAAGTTCCTCGCGATCGATTCGCTCGACCGCGCCGAGGCCGTCGTCACGCCGTCCCGGGACGGCTCGCCTCCGCGCGACGGACTCTCGATCCGCGCCGACGTCCGCTACTCCGAGGACCGTCTGCGCCCCTTCGCGGACGTGGTGAAGACGTATTCACTCGCGCCGTCCTCGGTCAACGAGGGCATCGCCCGCGTCGTCCCGGCGAAGAACACCGCCATCGTCGCCCAGGTCAAGACCGAGCCCCGCATCCTGCTCCACGCACTCTTCGACTCGCTCTCGAAGGACGACCGCCGCCTGATCGACGACCGCGTGCGGGAGATCTCGGCCGAGCGCAAGGCGGCCAGCAAGCCGGGCTACGCCAGCACGGCCGAGTTCCTCGACGATCTCTCGTCGCAACTCGGGTCCGACACCGGCATCGCGTTTTCCCGCCTCGCGTCGGTCTTCGACACGGTCAAGTACGACGAGTGGTTCTCCAACGCCGATCCCGTGCCGACCGCCGTGCTGTCGGTCGTGTTCTCGATCCGTGCCGGGGTCAAGCAGGAGGAGGTCGACGAATTCCTCTCCGACCGCGTCAAGGCGCTCGGCTTCCCCCCGCCCGTGCGCGCGACGTCGCCCAACGGGCTTCCCTACAGCACGCTCACGTTGTCGCCCAAGCCGCGTGACTACCAGTTCGTCGAACCCGCGTTTGCCGTCATCGACAACAAGTTGATCCTGTCGTCCCGCGAGGACTTCCTCCTCGAGATCTTGAAGACGCTGAAGGGCGAGACGATGTCCGTCGCCGACTCGCCCGAGTTCGTCGCGGCGCTCGCCCCGCTTTCGCGCGACGCGACGGTCGCGGTCTTCGTCCACGGCAGGAACTTCCTCGATCTCGCGTGGGACTACCGCAACGACCACGTCCACGCGGTCGGCGACCGCGACCTCGCCGCCCACCTCATGAAGCTCCGCCTCGACCTCCAGCGGGCCAAGGGGCAGGTGAACGACAAGGACCTCGCCGAGATCAACGACAAGGTCGATGCGGAGGCCGACCGGTACCGCAAGGAGGAGTACGGCCGCTACATCGCCGACTACCGGACCACGATCGACGCGAGCCGCCGCCTCCTCGGCGGCGCGTTCGTCCTCGAGGCCCGTTCGAGCGAGCAGAGGTTGAACGTCGGGGTGAACCTGCAATTCACCCCAATCGGCGACTGACTCCCTCCGCCCCCTTTTTCCTCTTCCGCCACTCTCTCGTTCTGTCCGCGTCTCCTTGGGCCGGAACCTGAAACCGCGGATTCGCGAGCCCGCGCAAGCGAGGCGGGCGCGTCGCGGCCTCTGCGGCCGCGAGCGCCTGCATCGCGCAGCCCGGGCCGCGAATCCGCGGTTTCCTCGGTGGTGCCGGGACCGGGACTTGAACCCGGAAGGGATTTAACTCCCACCAGGCCCTCAACCTGGCGCGTCTGCCAATTTCGCCATCCCGGCTAAAGGAAGCGACCTGACTCCGGGAAACGTACGGGGACACGCGGCCGTGTCAAGGCCTACGGGCCGCGGCGGCTAGGATCGATCGGAACAAGCAGGGTCGACGCCGACAGACGCGGAGGGGGGCGCACGATGGAACGGGCGAAGGGCTTTCCTGCGAAGACCCCGGGCGGGCGGCGATGCTCGGACCGATGTCCCGTTCGAAATTCGGCGCGATCGTGGCGGCGATCCTCCTGATGGGAGCGGTTCGCGGCGCACACGCAGAGGACCCCGTGAAGAAACCCCCTCCCGCGACCCACCCCCGTCCGACCAATCGATTGGCGGGGGAACGCAGTCCGTATCTTCGACAGCACATGCACAATCCGGTGGATTGGTGGCCGTGGGGCCCGGAGGCGTTTGCGGCGGCGAAGGAACAGAAGAAGTCGGTGTTCCTGTCGATCGGGTATGCAGCGTGCCATTGGTGCCACGTCATGGAGCACGAGTCGTTCGAGGACGAGGCGACCGCGAACGTGCTGAACGACGCGTTCGTGTGCATCAAGGTCGATCGCGAGGAACGCCCCGACATCGACGACGTCTACATGGCCGCCACCCAGATCACCACCGGGCGCGGTGGCTGGCCCATGACCTGTTTCCTGCTGCAGGACGGTCGCCCGTTTCTCGCGCGCACGTACATGCGCGCCGAAGAACTCGTGAAGGTCACGGCGCGAGTGCGGGACATGTTCCAGAACGATCGCGCGCGGCTCGAGGCGGCCGCCGAGGAGATCGCGAAGGGCGTGCGGGAGAACGCGGGAGGGCCCAAGTTGCCGCCGTTCGAGGGGGCGGACTCCGATCTGGTCGCGCTCGCGATCGATCGGGCCGCGTCCGAGTTCGATTCCGAGCGCGGAGGATTCGATCGAAGTCCCAAGTTCCCGCCGCACGCCACGCTGCTGTTCTTCCTCGATCGAGCGGGCACGACCGCGGGTGAACGCGGGCTCGCGATGGCGAAGAAGACGCTGGACGGCATGGCCGCGGGCGGCGTCCACGACCAGATCGGAGGCGGGTTCCATCGGTACAGCACCGACGCCGAGTGGTTCCTGCCCCACTTCGAGAAGATGCTCTACGACAACGCGCTGCTCGCGACCGCGTACGCGAAGGGCTTCGCCGCGACGAAGGACCCGCGCTACGCCCGCGTCGTGCGCGACATTCTCGCGTGGCTCGAACGCGAGATGGTCGTCACGGGCGGCGGGTACGCGTCGAGCCTCGACGCCGATACCGATGGGGAGGAGGGCCTCACCTACACTTGGACCGTCGACGAATTGAAGGCCGCGCTGCCCGCTGCCGATGCTGCACTCGCGACCGCGGTCTGGGGCGCTCGGTCCGAGGGTAATGCGCTCGACGAATCCACCCGCCGAGCGACCGGGCGGAACATCCTGTATCTCCCCATCCCGTTGGTTGCCGCCGCCGCGAAGCAGGGTCGAGCGGTCGAGTTGCTCGACGCCGATCTCCGCCGGATCGGCGCGACGTTGCTCGACGTGCGCATGAAGCGCGCGCAGCCGGGCCGCGACGGCAAGGTGGTCACCGGCTGGAACGGTCTCCTCGTCTCGGCGTTTTCGACGGCAGGCGCCCTGTTGTCCGATCCCGCGTTCGTCGAGCGGGGGCGCGCCCTCGCGTCGTACCTCCTCGCGCATTCGATGGACGACGGGCGCCTGCTGCGGTTCCCGAAGGATTCGGGTCCGAAGATCCCTGCGTTTCTGGACGACCACGCGCTCCTCGCCGACGGACTGCTCGACCTCGCCGACGCGACCGGCGACACCGCATGGGCCGCCGCGGCGACTCGGCTCGCCGACGCGATCGTCGAGCGCTTCACCGATCCCGTCGGAGGGTTCTTCTCGTCCTCGACCGAGCACGAGACGCTGCTCGTGCGCAGCAAGGACGCCTTCGACTCGCCCATTCCCTCGGGCAACGCTACGGCGGCGCGCGTGCTCCTTCGACTGTTCGTGCGGACCGGCGACGCGAAACGCCGCCACCAGGCCGATCGCGTGCTCGGCGCCTATCGCGCGCTCGCCGCGCGTGCGCCCACGGGCGCCATGGCGATGGTGCGCGCCGTCGCCGATCGCGCGGCGCTCGAGAACAAGGGGGTCGCGCCCGAAGTGGGAGACGTCACCGTTCGCCGCGGGGTCGCGTCGATCGACGTGTTCCTCGAGCGAGGCGAAGCCAGGCCCGGGACGACGGTCCGCGCGACCATTCGACTCGCGCTCGCGACCGGCTGGCATGTCAATGCAGCGAAAGCCTCGCGTCCCGAGTTGATCGCGACGAAGCTGACGCTGGGCGAGAAGGCTCCGGTCACGCTGGGCAGCATCGAGTACCCACCCGCGATGATTCTGGCCGCGGGGAAGCCCGCCGACTCGGTCGCCGTCTACGAAGGCACGGTCTGGATTCGCACGACGATCTTGATTCCGGCCGACGCGGTCCCGGGGCCGCGCCGCGTGCCGTTGGTCCTGACCTTCCAGCCTTGCGACGACTCGACCTGCAAGTCGCTGGAGGAAGTCGCGATCGACGTCCCGCTGCGCTTCGGCGACGACGGCCCCGCCCGTCATCCGGCGGTGTTTCGGTAGGCCGGTGGGGCGCGGCGGTCCTTGTCCGGCGAATCCCCGGGTATCCTCCGCCCCCGTCCTCGGAGTCACCCGGTGCAGGCCGACGTCACCTACCGCATCCGCATGCCCCATCGCGCGGGGACGCTCTCGAAGATCTCGGCCGAGATCGGGCTCGCCGGCGCCGTCATCGGGGATCTCGCGACCGTTTCCTCCGACTCGAACTACAGCGTGCGCGACATCACCGTCGAGCCCCAGGGGAGCGCCGACCCGAAGGTGCTTGCGCGTGCCATCGAACGCGCCGTCCCCGGCTCCAAGGTCCAGATCCTGCCGGATCGTGCCGTGGAATGGCACGTCGGCGGGAAGCTGAAGCTCGTCCCGACGCGCGCCGTCACGACGCTCGCCGAGATGCGGCTCGCCTACACCCCCGGCGTCGCCCGCATCTGCCAGCAGGTCGCGAAGGACGAGGGCGAGTTGCGGCGGTTGACCGCCGTCGGCAAGAACGTGCTCGTGCTCTCCGACGGGAGCCGGGTGCTGGGACTCGGTGACCTCGGCCCCCGGGGGGTCATCCCTGTTCTCGAGGGCAAGTCCGTCTTCTACTCCGCGTTCGTCGGACTGAACGGCATCGTGATGGGGCTCGACCTGCGCGACGTCGACAAGACCGTCGAACTGTGTCGTGCCCTGCGCCCCAACTACGTCGCGATCCATCTGGAGGACATCGCCGCGCCTCGCTGCTTCGAGTTGGAGGCCAAGCTCCAGGACCAGCTGAAGGTCCCCGTCCTCCACGACGACCGCCACGGCACGGCCGTCGTCGCGGCCGGCGCCGTGCTCTCGGCGCTCCGGGTCACGAACCGCGAGATGAAGGATCTGGTCGTCGGCCAGATCGGGCTCGGTGCCGCGGGCTACACGATCCTCGAGTTGATGATCCAGCTGGGCCCCAAGGCGGCCGTCGCGTTCGACCCGAGCCCCGACGCCGTCGCGCGCGCGAAGGCGCTCGGCGCGGACTTCGTCGACACCCCCGAGAAGGTGATGGCGCGCGCCGACATCGTCGTCGC
The DNA here is from genome assembly GCA_031401505.1 of Planctomycetia bacterium. Lineage (GTDB taxonomy): Bacteria > Planctomycetota > PLA2 > PLA2 > JAEUHO01 > JANNRO01. The sequence goes on along the minus strand of JANNRO010000616.1, from coordinate 7,234 downwards.
CGCGACCGGTCGCGCCGACCTGATCGACCCGTCGTGGGTGCGCAAAGGGCAGATCGTCTTCGCGCTGACCAATCCGGCCCCGGAGATCCGCCCCGACGTCGCGCTCGCGGCCGGTGCCGCCGTCGCGAGCGAGGGCTCCGCGATCAACAACGTGCTCGCCTACCCGGGCCTCATGAAGGGCGCGATCGACGCGAGCGCCGTGCGCTTCACGGCCGCAATGAAGATCGCCGCCGCCAAGGCGCTCGCCGAGCACGCCAACGTCGACGACTTGCTTCCCTCGCCGTTCCACAAGACGCTCCACCAGGACATCGCCCGCGCGGTCGCCAAGGCGGCGCGCGGCGAGGCCGGCGTGACGGTCGTTCCCTAGTCGGCGCAATGGGGCACGACGTGAGCCAGGATTCCCGGATCGGACTCCAAGGCGAGGCGCCTCGATCGGGCGACGGGACCGCCGTCCGACGCTCGGGGTTCGCGTCCCTCGTGCGCGATCTCTTCGCGTTCGATCGCAAGACGTTCCTGATTCTGGTTTACGTGCCGCTCGCGTTGGTGGCGATCGAGTACCTCTTCATCCCGCAGACGGCCTACAAGCAGCCGACGCCGGCCTGGGTCGGCACGTTCCTTTCGAGCGTGCGCGCGCGGTTTCCGTCGATTCCCCTGCCGTTGCTCCCGTGGCTCTGGTGGTCGGCCGGCTGTCTCGTGACGCTCGTGCTCGTGCCGATGTGTCTCCTGAAACTCGTCGCCGGCACGGGCCCGCGGGCGACGGGGCTCCGCTTGAAGGGCACGGGGCGCGACGCGTGGATCTATCTCGGAATGTTCGTCCTGTTCGCGCCCGTGGTCTGGCTCGTTTCGAAGCGCCTCGACTTCCGACTGACCTATCCGTTCTATCGCATCGTCGGGCGATATGGCTGGGACCTCGTCGCGTTCGAGGCCGCCTACTTCCTCCAGTTCCTGGCCGTCGAGTACTTCTTCCGCGGCTTCATGGTGCTGGGACTGAAGCCCGCGCTCGGACGCGCGTCGGTCCTCGTCATGCTGGCGCCGTACTGCATGATCCACTTCCACAAGCCGATGCTCGAGGCCTTTGGGGCGGTGGGGGCGGGCGTCGTGCTCGGCAGCCTCTCGTGGCGGACGGGAACGGTCGTCTACGGCTGGTTCCTCCACTACGGCGTCGCATTGTCGATGGATCTGCTTTCGCTCCACGCCGCCGGGAAGATCTGAGGCGGGGGCGAACTGCATCGGGTCGGCGATCCCTGCGCGTCGGACGCGGGCCCCCGTAGCCTTTCGGCATTCAGTTCGGAGGTCTTCATGGGTTCGCGCATCGTCGCCCGCAACAGTGTCGGTCATCGTGTCGAGGCGTCCAACGGCACCTCGTCGGTCGTGCTCGACATGTCGAAGCAGGACGGAGGCGAGGCGAAGGGACTCTCTCCTCACGAGACGTTGCTCGCCGCGCTCGGCGGGTGCACGGCGATGACGCTGCGCGTCTACGCCGCGAGGAAGGGGTGGCCGCTCGAAGGCGTCGAACTCGTGCTGACGCACGAGAAGCCGCCGCCCGGCGCGCCGCCCGAGGCCAAAGAGACGATCGGCGTCGACGCGACGCTCCTCGGGCCGCTCGACGCCGTGCAGAAGGCGAAGCTGATGGAGATCGCGCAGAAGTGCCCGGTCTACAAGACGCTGCTCGCCGATCTCGCCATCGTGGAGACGCTCGTCGGATGAAGCGCGGCAAGAACCCCGCCCGCGGCGATCGCCTCTCGGTGTTCCCGAATCCGGCTCCGGACCGGGATTACGAGATCGTCCACACCGCGCCCGAGTTCACGTCGATGTGCCCGATGACGGGCCAGCCCGATTTCGCGACGATCACGCTGCGCTACGTGCCCGACCGCCGGTGCGTCGAGTTGAAGGCGTTGAAGCTCTATCTCCACGGCTATCGCGATCAGGGGATCTTCTACGAGGCGGTCGTCAACCGCATCCTCGACGATCTCGTCGCGGCGTGCGCCCCGCGGCGCATGACCGTCGTCGGTGACTTTCGCGTGCGCGGGGGTATCTCTTCGGTCGTGACGGCGACGTATCCTCACGTTCGAAGCCCGGCCGTCTAGCGGACTTGCGGAGAACCCGTGGCGAGCGATGGCGAACTCGATCGGTGGAACGCGGAGCGCACCGTGCTCGAGCACGAGGTCGCGCGCCAGCGCAGCCTCGTCGAGGCGAGTCACAGCCTCCACAGCACGCTCGATCAGGACGAGCTCTTCGGCATCCTGCTCGCGACCGCGGCGAAGGCCGTCGATGCGGAACGCGGCACGGTCTACGTCATGTCGTCGGATGGGAAGGAAATCTGGTCCCACGTCGCGTCCGGCGCGCAACAGATCGAGATCCGGCTGCCGCTCGGCAAGGGGATCGCGGGCACGGTCGCGAAGACCGGCGAGACGATCCGCATCGACGACCCCTACTCGGATCCCCGTTTCGATCCTTCGGTCGACAAGCGGCTCGGACTCCGCACGCGTTCGATCCTCTGTGCTCCGATCAAGAACCGCGACGGGCACATCGTCGGCGTCTTCCAGCTGCTCAATCGTCGCGTGGGGCACTTCGAGCAGGCCGACATCGAGTACCTGGACGCGCTCTCGATCCATGCCGCGCTCGCGATCGAGAACGCGGCGCTCCACCAGAGTTCGCTCGAGAAGGAGCGTCAGGACCGCGAGATCAGGGTCGCGCAGGACATCCAGCGCGCGCTCCTTCCCGCCAATTCCGATCTCACGGTCGGGGCGTTCCGCATCGCGGGCAGCAACGAACTCTGCGAGGACGCGAGCGGTGACTACTACGACTTCATCGAACTCGAAGACGGACGAATCGTGATCGCGGTCGGGGACGTGAGCGGGCATGGGCTGGGCTCGGCGATCGTCATGGCTTCGGCGCGCGCATTTCTCCGCGCGTTCACGAAGATCGTGCCCGATCTCGCCCACGGCATGACGATGATGAATGACTTCCTGTCCCGCGACATGACGAACGGGAAGTTCATGAGCCTCTTCGTCGGCATCCTCGATCCGAAGTCGTTCACGCTCTCGTGGTCGTCGGCGGGGCACAACCCCCCGATGCATTTCCGCGCCGCAACGCAGGACTTCGTTCGGCTCGACGCGACGTGCCCCGTGCTCGGGGTGATCCAGGGCGTTCCGTTCGATCACGGCGAAGACGTCACGATCCGGCAGGGCGACGTGCTGCTGCTCTATACGGACGGCGCCACCGAGGCGCCCAGCCCCTCGGGGGAGCTCTTCGGGGAGGACCGGCTCGAAGCCGTCATCAAGGGGGCGGCGCAAGCCGACGTCCACGGCGTCCTCGATGCGGTGTCGGGTGCGATCAGGGCATGGACCGGGGGGGCGCCCAATCGGGACGACATCACCCTCCTCGCCGTGCGCAAGATGTAGGGTTGCGGGCGAAGCCCGAGAATCCGGGTTCCACGGCTACTGTACATACCGACCGATCGGTATGTACAGGCTGCCGCTCGTTCACCCACTGCGTCGGCTGGCGGCTCGGACTCGGGCATCGCGTCGGTCGGGAGCGCGGGGGTATCCTCGACGCCGACGGCGCCCAGACGTGGGTGCGTCCCGGGTTTTCACGAAACCTTGCCGACTTGGCAGGGGTTTCTAGAGATGCTGCGCTCGTCCGTGTCCGAGGAGATCGATCATGTCGTCCAGGTCGTCGATTTCACGCCTCTCGCAGAAGGGCCGTGTTTCTCCGCCGAGTTCGAGGAGCGGGTCCCTTCGGTCGCTCGCTGCGGGAGTCGCGCTCCTCGGGTTCGCCGCGTACGTCGGAACCGGTGGGTTCGCCGGGGCCGCGCCGACCGAGCGCGTCGATTCGAAGACACGCGATTGGAAGGCCGCGGCGGCGAAAGTCGACGACCTGATCGGCGCGAGGTGGAAGTCGCAGAAAGACCTCGTCGTCGCGCCCCGCGCCGACGACTCCGAGTTCCTGCGCCGCGCGAGCCTCGATTTGATCGGAACGATCCCGACCGAGGAAGAAGCGTCCACGTTCCTGAAGGATCCGTCGCCCGAGAAGCGCGCCGCCGTCGTCGAGCGACTGCTCGCATCGCCGCGCCACTCCGACTGGTTCGCGATGTGGTACAGCAATCTGCTCGTCGGCAACCAGATCCGCGACCGCGACCTCAACCGCCACACCTTCAACGACTGGATGCGCGACCAGTTCGCGCGCAACCGCCCGTACGACGAACTGGTCTACGACCTCGTCACCGCCACGGGCAACTCCGACTCGAACGGGGCCGTCGGGTTCCTCTCCTCGTTCGGCACCTCCGCCGCCGACGCCGCGGGCAAGACCAGCCGTTACTTCCTGGGCGTCCAGATCCAGTGCGCGCAGTGTCACGACCACCCGTACGACAAGCGCATCAAGCAGTCCGATTTCGGTGATTACGCCGCGTTCTTCTTCACCACCACGCACAAGCGCAACCAGACGCCGGGAAACACCGAGACCTCGTTCGACATCGCGTCCTACCCGATCGAGGACCTGACCGGCGGCGCCGGCCGCCGCACCGGCATGATGCCGATGATGGGCCGCGGCCAGCCGCTGCGGCTGGAGGGCGCGGTCAAGCCCGTCAAAGGGCAGCGTCGTCCGGGCATGGAAGAGGGGGACGCCAAGTTCCTGCTGGGCAAAACGGTCAAGGACGTCCCGGGGCTCGACCGCCGCACGATCTTCGCAAAGTGGCTGACGGCCAAGAACAACGAGTGGTTCGCCCCCGCGTATGCCAACCGAATGTGGGCCTATCTCATGGGCCACGGCATCGTCCATCCGATCGACGACTTCAGCCAGTCGAACAAGCCCGCGAACCCGGAGCTCCTGAAGTTCCTCTCCGACGAGTTCGCCCGCGCCGATTTCGACATCAACCATCTGATCCGCGTCATCGTCAACTCCGAGGCGTATCAGCGCACGTCGCGGATGCCGCGCGATCTCGAGCGCCCCGACCCGACGCTCTGCGCGGTGGGCGCCGTCAAGCCGCTCTCGGTCGAGCAGTCGTTCGACGCGCTGTTCCGCGCGGCGGGCGCCGAGTCGGAGATCGCGCGCCGCATGGGCGACGACCGGCGCGGGACCATGAGGAAGGGCCAGCTCGTCGATCCGAAGATGATGGTCTACCAGCTCTTCCGGCGCGCCTTCGACGACGACGAGGGCGGCGAGTCGGAGGAGTTCACCGGCACGATTCCGCGCGGGCTCCTGATGATGAACGGCATCGAGATCAACCGGATGCTCTCGGCGCACCCCATGTCGCCGCTCAAGAAGATCATCGACGGCGAGCGCAGCGACCGCGAGCGTGTCCGGCGGATCTACATGACCGTGCTTTCGCGCGAACCGTCGCCCGGCGAACTCTCGAGCGCCATCAAGCACATCCACACCAGCCGTGGCGAGACCGAAGGCTACGAAGATCTGATGTGGGCGCTGTGCAACACCACCGAGTTCATGTCCAATCACTGACCCCCGGTCACCGACAACTGACCACCGACTACTGACGCGGCGCGGGCCCGCCCCGCGCCCCGTCGCCGATCCCGTCCGAGTACGCAGAAGGAGCCCGTCGTGAGCAATTCCCCGAAGAAGTCCCGTGGCGCGAGCCGTCGCGAAGTCCTTTCCTGGACGCTCGCCGTCGGCGCCGCCGCGGCGCTGAATCCGCGCCTGCCCTTCGCCGTCGCCAAAGACACGAAGGACAAGACGAAGGACGACTCGCCCATCGCCGGCAAGGGCCAGGCCAAGCGCGCGGTCCTCCTCTACCTCGCGGGCGGCGCGACCCAGTTCGAGACGTGGAACCCCAAGAAGAAGGGCTCGCCGAACATGTTCGAGGCCGAGCCGATCAACACGGCCGTCGAGGGCATCGAGATCGGGAACTGGTTCCCGAAGATGGCCACGATGATGGACGACGTGTGCCTCGTGCGGTCGGTGACGACGAAGGAGGGGAACCACGATCGCGGTCGCTACCTGATGCACACGGGCTACATCCCCAACCCGACCGTCAATCATCCGGGCATCGGCTCTTACGTAGCGCACGAACTCGGCGACCGAGAGAGCGTGCTGCCGAACTTCGTCAGCATCGGAGGCACGCAGGGCGCCGGATATCTGGGCGTCGAATGGGATCCCTTCGTCGTCGACAACCCGAAGGCCCCGGTCGCCAACCTCGCTTCGGCTCCGGGCATCGACCAGCGCCGCCGCGACACGCGCCTCTCGCTTCTCGACCGCCTCAACAAGGAGTTCGAGAGCGACCGCGGCGACGACGCCGTCGCGCCGCACCGCAACATGTTCAACCGCGCCAAGCGGTTGATGGACACGGCGAAGAACCGCGCGTTCGACATCTCCGAGGAGCCCGACTCGATCACGAAGCTCTACGGCGAGAGCAACGTGGGTGCGGGCTGCATCGCGGCGCGGCGCCTGCTCGAGAACGGCGTGAAGGTCGTCGAGGTCGTCCAGGGCGGCTGGGACACCCACAACAACGAGCACGCCGCGGTCAAGGCGCTCGCCGAGGGGCTCGACCCCGCGTTCGCGGGGCTCATCAAGGACCTGAAGGATCGGGGCATGCTCGATTCGACGCTCATCTACTGCTTCACCGAGTTCGGCCGCACACCCAACGTCGGCGGCGGTGGCAACGGCGACGGCGGCCGCGGGCACTATCCGCAGTCGTTCTCGGTCGCGATGGCGGGTGGCGGCGTGCGGGGCGGCCGGGTCGTCGGCGCGACCGATCCCGACGGCGTGATGGTTTCGCAGCGCCCGGTCGTGGTGCAGGAACTCCACGCGCACGGGGGAGAACGTGGCCCCCTCGAAACGGTCGACGACGCGCATCGGGCGCCGGCCGGCGAAGTACTGTTTGTCCTGGTCGATCCCGAGCGCATGGCAGACCGTCGCGTGAAGTTCCTGCACCACGACCGGGCGCTGCGACACCATCACGCCGTCGGGATCGGTCGCACCGATGACTCGGCCGCCACGCACGCCGCCGCCCGCCATCGCGACCGAGAAGGACTGCGGATAGTGACCGCGACCGCCGTCGCCGTTGCCGCCGCCACCGACGGTGGGCGTGCGACCGAACTCGGTGAAGCAGTAGATGAGGGTCGAATCGAGCATGCCTCGATCTTTCAGGTCCTTGATGAGCCCCCCGAACGCCGGGTCGAGGCCCTCGGCAAGCGCCTTGACGGCCGCGTGCTCGTTGTTGTGGGTGTCCCAGCCGCCCTGGACGACCTCGACGACCTTCACGCCGTTCTCGAGCAGGCGC
>JANNRO010000615.1:0-5338 GCA_031401505.1 Planctomycetia bacterium | reverse complement strand
GCCCGAGCCATGACCGTTCGTTTCTCGGGTGTTGGCTTCCTCCTCGGCGCGGGCCTCGGCGTCCACCAGCGGGCGGGTCCGCGCAGCTTCGAGCAGTCGTGCCAGTTCAGCCGGCGAGAGGGCGCGACGGACACGACGTCGATCCGCCTCGACGTTGCGCCGCTTCAATCCGAGGAATGGGTCATGCACTGTCCGTCGCGTCTCGACTGCCCACCGGCCGAACGCCCGCAGGGACTGCGCTCTTAGGTTCAGCGTCCGCGCCGAAAAATCGCGAGCTTTCCCCTCTTCGAGCCAACGGCTCGCCGACGCGAGGTCGAGGTCCGCGATCGTCTTCGAATGCGAAAAGCCGAGGAAGTCTTCAAGGTAGGCGATCGTACGGCGGACGTGCAACACAGTGACGCCCCGCGCCTCCATTGTCACGCGGAAGTCGGCGACGTGGTCGGCGATTGCGCGACTCACGTGCACCGTCGTCGCGTCCTCGATGCCGACCATCTTGCGGCGGAGTCGCTCCTCGATCTTTGCGGTCAGCATCCGAGCATCACCTACGTGCGGCGTCCCGAGCGTGCGGCGCACTCGCTTCCCATCCTCAGTGAAGGCGGCACCCCACGTCGATCCCCGGCGATAGAGTTGGACCAGCGACCCGGTGTCGCGAACGGTAGCGGACTTGGTCGTCATGTTCGGCATCCCACCCCTCGGACTCGACGGGCCAGGTCGGGGTGAACCGGGCCCATGCTGATCCAACGCTACTTCGAGCCGGTGACGTACCGACGGGACTTGCGGCGCGTGCACTCAACACGGGCCGCGTGCACTTGAATGGCGCGGGCGCCTCGCCCCGGGCCCGGTATCGCCGCATAGTCATGCGCGAAGAACGCTGACGCTTGCGAGTCGGCAGTCGACACCGATCTCTCGTCTACCGCCAGTTCGTGGACACGGTCTGCGCTCTCCGTCGCGGCCTTGAGCCGGACCGTCGTCGCCTCGTCCATGACTGCGTTCCTCTCGGTCACGGACGCGCACCTCGCAATCGCTGCGCAGGAGCGACTCGCCCCCCACTGTGTTCTCTGTAACACAGTTCGCGCGTACCCGGAAGAGTCGAATCCGAGTCTCGCTACTTGCGCCGGGTCGGTCGGAGACGCCGGTACTCGCGTTCGACGGCGGAGAGCCCCGCCTCGACCGCCTCGCGGATGATCCGCGAACGAAGCCGGCTTCCCTTCGGGTCTGCGAGGGCCGCGACCGCGTCGATCCGTTCGAGAAGTTCTCTCGGCAACCGGACGGGGACGTAAGTGGAGGGGGTCACGGTCGGCCTTGTAACACGAGGGGGCCAACGTCCGGAGAGTCATGGTTGGCGCCCTTTCACGGTACGCAGACCGTCGATCTCACGGGCTCCGCCAACGGCATCTACCGCACCGATGCCCGTCGGGAGCCCGGCTGCGGCGAGGCTCACCGGTTGCCTCCGCCCACGATGTTCGCCTCGAGATACTTCTCGAGCGCGATTGCGGTGACGAAGACGGTTCGCCCGTGTATCCGCGACGCCTTGAGTGAGCCGTCGCGGATCGCACGCTCCCAGGTCGAGCGCGAAACATTCGTCAGCGCCACCAACTCGTCGAGGCGATATCCGAGTCGGGCCGCGCTCGGCGCGGCGCGAAGACCGGATCGCAGGGGACGAGGTTCGCTCATTGCCGACCTCGGCCAGCCGCGAGTCGGGAGCGAACTTCATCGGGTACTCGCTCGCTTGCGTTGGTCGGCGTACGAACGCGATCCAGAACTGCCGAGGTTACCCATCCCGCGGCGACGCCGATGGAGCCCGCCGGGCCTGAGAGTCCACGAAAACGGGAAGGGTCCTGGAGCACGAATGAATCGTGCCCCCGCCCCATTCCTCGTCAGTTCTGCGATGGTTCCAATTCGGTTCTCGTTCAGTGCCCGCCGCCGTCGTCACCGGGTGGGAGACGGAGGATGTCTCTCGATCCGTCCGGGTTGTCTCGGAAGACGCCGCGCGTCTCCAGGACCTGGAGGCAATCCTGAATCGTCTTCTTTCCCTTCCGAAGTCGACCTGCCATGTCGTCTCGCGAGTCCACGCCGATCTGCTCGGCGATGTCGATCCAGACGGCGAGCTGCGCTTCGCTCGGCTTGAACTCGGAGACGCCGACGGTGGGCGTCGATGCCACGCAGCGATCAAACTTCCGGAGCTCTAACAGGAGGGGAAGCAGCCCCTCCACGACGCCGGCACTGGCCGATCCCGACGGGGCCGGCAGCACCGCCCAACGCCCTTTCCCCGCGCGACCGACGATCGCGTACGGATCGATCGAGAGATCGTTGTAGGCGCCGATCGCCGCGCTCGGGTCCGTCGAGAACCGGCGCGTCCCCTCGCTGCGGGGCTCGAGAGCGTACTTCGGCACAACCTGCCGCAGGTGCCGCAGAGCGGCCTCCGGGCAGGAGGCGATGACGGGTCCACCGGTCGCGCCGCTCCGCCTCGGATCGAGCCGCACGTTCGCGATTCGCTCGACCACGTATCTGGTCTGAAGCCAGTCCCGATCGACGGAGCCGTCTTCCGCCATCACTGGAGCCGGCACGAGGAGCACCGCGTCCGCGCCCTGCTCGATGATCAACCGAAGCTGATCGCACATGCGATCCCGCAGCGGATCGATCTTGGTGGTCGGGAACGACGTCGGAAGGCACAGGAATCGCCGAAATCGCGGGAACTGCTCGAAGCCGTCGATCTGGGCCTCGGCCCATCGCATCACCGTGTATGGGGCGGTGGCGGGCGAGAACAGCGAGGTCCCGGCGAGGACGAGTGTCCGGGTGGAGACTTGGTTCGTCTTTGGCTTCGCCATCGTGCTGCGTTTGATGTCCATGGTTCGTCCGGCGGTACGGCGAGAAGACTACCAGCGATGCGGGACCAGCTTCTGGCGAGCTCGCGAACCGCCGGATGTCCATTTCAGGCATCCGAGTTGGCGAAGTCGTAGCCCTTGGGGCGGCCGATCGGTGTGCGACCGAACCCAGCTCGCGGCCCGGGAGCCGAACACGCGCGTCGTTCGAGATTCCGACCTACGCGCCTCTCGGGGCCACGTGGAGGAGCGTGCGAAAAGTAACCTCGAGAACGAAGCGTAACAAACCGGCGAAGCGTTACCTCGTTTGCTGGCAACGAGTTGCGCACGTCATGATCGAGATGACGTTACGCCTAGCCGTCACCGGGCGGCAATCCGTCACGCGTCTGGCGTGTCCGACGTGGAGCGGGACGCGCACCTGCTTCGGCCGACGGGTCCGCGCAGAACTCAGGACTCTCTGTGCGTGCTTCTCCGCGCCGCCGGCTTTTCGACGCGCCCTTACACTTCGCGACCCTCACAACAAGGCCTCCGCGCTCGGCTCGTCTATGAGGGTCGTCGGGCTCAGCTGCGCACCCACGCGCCTGCACCCCGCTGATGCCGCAGACCTCTCGTATCGGAGAGGGACCCATCGCGTACGCCACGCAACGGTCGGCTCTCGACCCACCTTCCGCGGAGGCGAAACGATTCCACTGCCGTACGGACTTCGAATCTGTGCACCGCGTCGCATCGGGAGGGTTTGCGATCGATCCGACGCTCCATTGCTCGTGAGGTTCCACCCGCAGCGGTTGGCGAGATTCCCCTCGAGGTCGCGAAGATCGGTTCGAACAGCGAACGGCTCCCCTCTACCCCCATTCCGAGGGGCGTGCCGTTGGCCGGTGCCGCTCGCCACGTGCACTCTTGATGGACTCGCTCCCGACCGGGCGTGGCGGGCAGGCGGAAAGCATGGCCGCGAACGAAGCGTGACGGCGGGCCAAAGCGTTACATCGAGTGCAGACAACGGGTTATGGCGGCGGCGGAACGACTTCGGTAACGCCTTCGCGTCACCGTGCGGAGAACCGTCACGCGTCGAAGACAGCGTCTGCGCCCCGACGACAACACGAGAGTTCGTTGGGTGCGAACTGCGGCACAAGGGCAGCAGGGGGACTTCGAATCCGTGTGCTCCTGGTTCACTGTGTGCGGCCCGTCGTCGCCTCGATTCGGCGGAGTTCTCGGCCCGCCAGGCTCTGGTTGTTCGCTGTCGCCCGGCCCGACGCTTCGCTGTGGGTCGCGTCGCGTCACTGAAACTCATGCCGGGGAGTTTTCTCAGGGGGACGCAGCGGGGGTCTTGACGTTCAGCACGATCGGAGGCTCGCCGACCTGATCTGCGGGATCGCCTTGGCGTCGGACCCGCCGACGACGCGATCGTGGCGGCCACGGCGGCGGATCGGGACGTCAGCAGGCGGCCTCGGCGTGCCGCAGGTCGCAGGACTTCTTCGGATGGCGGGGCCGACCGATTCTCGCCGAGGCCATTGCCGGACATGCGGCTTCGTCCTCGACCCTCGGTCGCCCTGGACCCGCCGTCCGTCAATGATCGCGAGCTCCGACGCGCCGTCGAGCGCCACGGCCGCGAAACGGGTGCCGCCGCCGAGCGGGCCGGAAACCGGTGACGTCCTCCGTCCGAACTGCATGCCATCTTGTCAGCCCGCCGACAGTGCCGGGGCGGAGGGTCTTCGATGGAAGGGCGAAAGGACAGGGACGGGATCCCCGGTTCTCCGTCTTGAGATGACTCTGACGAGTCCGAAGTCACGGGCCGTGACGTCGATTCCGGCGGCTCCGGACGCAATCGACTCCTTCGGCCGGGAGCGCGTGCGTGTCGATGACGAAATCAGAACCGAAGGGCTGACTTGATGACACGCGAACCCAGCCGCGGAACGACAACTCCGACAGCGAACTGGCGTCGTGCAAGTGACCCGCGGATGAGCCCTGAACCGGTAGGCGGGTATGGCCTGAAAACGCGAGGTCCATCTCGGGGCATGAGTCCGCGCTCGAACTCTCGTAGAACCCCTTGAAACCACAGGTCTTGGCGCAAGTCAGCATTGTCAACGAAAACTCGTAGATCTATGGAAATCAGCCACGAAAACGACGGAATTCTGAGTCCGAGGAAGGGCAAGGGAGCCGGCCAAATCGGACGCGGGTGGTGCTGCCGCCAGCGACGACGGCGTAGCTGCACTCGACGACCCTCCGACCCGTGACCGATGCCGGCTCCAGCGGGGCCCGTCGCGCAGGCAGCCCTACGCCTGCGGTCGAGGGACGACGACGACAACCGGGGAATCAAGCAGGGCATCGACATCCGCTTCGACGCCGTCTCCCGAGGGTCGAGATCGACAAGGGCATGTTCGCAGCCGTGCACCCAGCGCTCGACATCGCCACGCTGATCGTCCAGGACGGTCGGCTCCCGTGGAAGTCGGGGGATCGACTGGGCCGTGAGCCGTGCGGCCTCCTCCTGCCCTCCCCGGGGAATCGCAGGCCCTGGCTTC
>JANNRO010000614.1:0-2153 GCA_031401505.1 Planctomycetia bacterium | reverse complement strand
CGTTGCGTCGGAAGGCGATCAGTACGGGACGTTGATCGTGAACGTCGACGAGTCGCTCCCGGTCGCGTTCGTGGCCGTCACCGTGTAGGTCGTCTGGGCGCTCGTCGCCGTGGGCGGCCCGGTGATGACGCCGGTCGTCGTGTTCATCGTGATGCCCGTCGGGAGGGCGGGCGTGATGCTGTAACTCGCGACCGCGCCGCCGCCGACGGACGTCTGCGGAGTCATCGTATTGAAGAAGGATGGGGTCACGTATCCGATGAAGTTCGTATTCCCGTACGACGGTTTCGCCGGCGCGCCGAGCGTGACGCCCAGCGTGATCGGAGCGGTCGTGAACCCCGCGCCGTTCGTCGCCGTGACCGTGTAGGTCGCGCTCGCCGTGATCGCGGTCGGCGTGCCGCTCAGCACGCCCGTCGTCGTGTCGAGCGCGAGGCCGGTCGGCAACGCCGGCGACACCGCATACGACGCAGGCGGGCTGCCTCCGGTCTGGGCCGGAGACACCGAGGTGATCGCATACCCCGTGGGGTACGAGCCGGCGTTGGCGTATGAGAGACCGCTCGGCGCCGTCAACGTCGCCTGCACGGTGATGTTGATCGTGGAAGGGGTCGAGTTGGTGACGTTGGTGCCCGTCACGACGTAGTTGGCGGCCGCGAGCGTCACGGTGGGGGTCCCGGAGACGACGCCCGTCGTCGGGTGGAGCGAGAGTCCCGTCGGCAGCGCGGGTGCCACCGAGTACGACGCGATCGCGCCGCCCTGGTTGGTCGGCGTATTGGCCGTGATCGCGGTGCCGTTGATGTACGTGACCGGCGTCGTGTAGACGAGGTTCGTAGGCGCCGCGACGTTGACCGTGATGGTCACGTTCGCCGTCGTGGTGCCCGCCGTGTTGGACGCCGTGACGACGTAGAGGGCGGCCGCCGAGGTCGCCGTCGGCGTGCCCGAGATGATCCCGCTCGTCGCGTGGATCGAAAGCCCCGCCGGGAGCGCCGGGGCGATCGTGTAGGTCGCGACCGCGCCCCCGCCGCTCGTCGGCAGATTGGGTGCGATCGCCGAGTTGGTGACGTAGATGGCGGGCGTCGAGTACGAGAGCCCCGTCGGCGCCGACGAGTCGGTCACGCGCACGAACTGCCCGCGACAGACGCCGTTGGGCGCCAGCAGCGTGTGCACGTTCGAATAGAACAGGTCCGGCGCCGCCAGCATGCTGGCGAACGTCTGTCCGTTGAACTCGACGTCGCCCGTCACATGCGTCGCCGACGTCGTGATCCCGGTTCCGTCGAGGAAGTCGATCTGGATCCCTCCGTTCGTGCCGGCCGCGCCCGCATGGACGTGCGCGCCGGTCAGCGTGGTCGCGGCGGGGATCGCCATCGTGACGTCGAACGATCCCGCGTGGACACCGGTCACGACGAATTTCGTCGTACCGTTGGCCGACGGATCGACGATCGTCGTCTCGTTGGTGCCGAGCAGCACGGCCCGGAACGTCGCGGGATTGGTGCCCAGCTGTCCGCGGGCGAGCCCGCTCGCCGCCGCCGCCGTCTGGATGTCGGCGTAGAACGCCGCGGGATTGCCGTACATGCGGGTGAAGAGCGTCTGGTCGCACGTGATCGCCCCCTCGGCCGTCTGCGTGCCCACCGCGAAGTCGGCACCGGCACGCAGATCGAGGACGCTGGCGCCGTTGACGAACGGAGCCCCGAGGCGCACCTGCGCGCCGTTGACCGCGGCGATGCCCTGCGACACCGGTACGGCGTAGACGGCGCGCCCCGACGTGAACGAGGTGAGTTCGAGCGTCACGCCGGCTCGGGCGTTGGCGTCGACCACCAGCAGTTCGGCCGACCCGGCGAGCGTCGCCCAGAGGCCGACCGTTCCGCTCGCGAGTTGACCGCGGGCGATTCCACCCGGTGCGGCGACCGTGTGGACGTTGACGTAGAACGCCGACAAATCGAGCGCCATGCGACAGAGGAGCGAGAGCGGTGCCGCGAAGTCGCTCGTCAGCGTCTGCTCGGCGACGTTCGACGTGGCGGCGGCCGGATTCAAGTCCATCTCGATCGGTCCGTCCACGCCGGCCGTGCCCGAGTGGATGTGGGCGCCCGTCAACTGCGCGATCGCGGGACCGGCCATCGCGAGGACGTAGTGGACCGACCCGTCGAGCGCCATGGCGTACG
>JANNRO010000613.1:0-1775 GCA_031401505.1 Planctomycetia bacterium | reverse complement strand
GCAGCCGGCCGCGCCAGCGGGCCGAGTACGCGCCCGAGTAGCGAAGGAGATGCGTTCGTGCATCCGGGATCTGCGTCACGACGGCATGGACGAAGTCGAGGGAGTCGAGGACCACGGACTCCGATCCCGTCTGCGGATCGGGAGGCGTCGTCACGAGAACCTGGCCGTCGGCGCGGATCGTGACCGCCCCCAGTGCCAGCGCCGGCCGCGTCACGTAGCGCGCAAGCCGCTCGAGCCCGTCGAGGTCCAGGGCCTCGACCCGCGAGTCGGCGTAGACCGAGAACCCCGAGTGACTCCCCGGCCGCGGCGTCCTCGCCGTGGCGATTCAAGACGGAGTACACGGTCATGTTTCTGTGGTCGTCGAGGCCGATGAACTCGGCGTTGACTTACGAACTGGGTTCGTACGAGTGTCTTCATGGGCGCCTTCTGGTTGCGGTTCTGCCGCACGGAACCTATGAGCCCGTGAGGGGGGTTCACCCCCGCCGGGAGGCGACCCGTTTACACCATCTCGGCATCCCCCACGTCCACTGACACGACACGCAACGCTCCCCAGGCGGCCTACGGAAGGATCGCACAGATCGGGAGCCCCTCGGCGCGCGCTGCAGCCACGAGCCGCACGTCCGCCGCACCGAACCGAGGCGGCTCCGGGGACCCCGCACCGATCAGGAGCGCCGATGCGAGATGAATCGCGTCGAGCGAACGTAGTGGATGCGCCGTCACAAGCAGGGCCGCTCGGGCGACCACTTCGGCCGAGACCGGCACGTGGAGCCGCGCCGGCCAGTCGGCCCGGAACCGCGTGATCAGGGATGCCAGAGCACGCGCGGGAATCGACCCCTCACGGCGCCGCCGGGCGATCGCGGCATGGAATTCGACGAACGCGAGCGTGCTCACGAATACGACCGATGCCGGCTCGATGGCCCGACGGACGGCTTCCGAGTCTCCCTCGTCGACGTAGAGTTTTGCCAGCCACGACGTATCGAGGAAAATCACGCGCGCTCGTCGCGATCCTCAGAGATGGCGCCGGAGAGGTTGCCCTTGGGCAAACGCCGAAGTACCGCGATGCGCTTGCCGTTGCCGAGCGTCACGAGGCCGCGCGCCGCGAGGCTCGCAAGGTGCTCTTCGACCGTCCTCGACTTCGCGGCTCCGACGATCGGCGAGAGGATCGCGACCGGCTGACCGCGATCCACGACGATGACGCTCTCGCCGGTTCGAACGAGCCGGAGCCAGCGCGAAAGCGCGTTCTTCAGGTCACGTACGCCGACGGTCGTCGCCATGTAGCTATTGTAGCGCCAGTCGTCGGTGCGTCCAGAAGGGACTTCGACCCGCCGGGCGGCTCGCACACGGGAGACCTCGTCACGGCGGCAGTATCTCCAGCGTCGCCCTCAACCCGGCGACCCGTTCCTTCTTCATCCACACGTACTGCGTGTTCGTCCCCGTCGACTTCTCGTCCCAGAAGGTGTCTACGACGCGCTTGCTGCCCGGCAAGGAGTCGTTCGGAAGAATGCCGAGATGGGAGATACCGAGACACCGAGGCGGATGGGATGCGAGGCCAACGGTCAGCAACCGTCGACCACTCGGGGGCGTGAATGCATAGGAGACAGTATCGCCCCCGGTCGCGCCGCTGCCGCCGCCCTCGCCGCGCGCAGCCGGCCGCGCCAGCGGGCCGAGTACGCGCCCGAGTAGCGAAGGAGATGCGTTCGTGCATCCGGGATCTGCGTCACGACGGCATGGACGAAGTCGAGGGAGTCGAGGACCACGGACTCCGATCCCGTCTG
>JANNRO010000612.1:0-9902 GCA_031401505.1 Planctomycetia bacterium | reverse complement strand
AACGCGACGTAGGCGGCCGGAGAACCGTCCACGCGCGCGATCGAGTCGGCGTTGCGGTCGGCGATCTCGAACTCGTGATACACGGTCATCCCCACGTCGAGCCCGAACGTGAAGCCCTTGCGGGGCGACACCTCCGCGAAGAGGCCCAGCGTCACCCGAATGTCGCGGGCGATCCCCTCGGGCACCCGATTGTCGGAGGCGAGGCGCCAGTCGCGGCGGTCGTAGACTCCGCTGACTCCGGCGGTCATCGTCGGGGTGAACGCATACCCGAGGCGGCCGCCGGTGCCTCGACCCTCGAACCGCCACTGGCTCTGCGACGTGGCGTCGATGTCGTCGGGCGCGACGAACGGAATGATCAGAGGGGAGTCGTCGAGGTTCGCGAACAACGAGAGTCCGAAACTCAGCGCGAGCGCCGGACTGAAGCGATGCCAGACGTAGAAACTCCCGCCGATCGTGTACGAGTCGGCGAGCGTGGCGCCGGGCTCGCAAATCGTTTCGAAGGCGACGTCGACGCCGAACTTCCAGTCGCGGTGGAGGCGCCAGTCGATGCCCGGCTCGAGATGGGTCCGGACGCCGACGTCGAGCAGTCGCCCCGACCCGGGCACGATTTTCTGCGAGTCTCCGATGCGGTAGAAATCGAACTCGAGTTCAGCCTCGAACGTCACGGTCCACTTTGCATCGAGCGGTCGAACGACTTCGACCAACGTCCACGAACGGGCGCGGGACATGTCGCCTCGTTCGTCTTCGAACTCCGATCGGAAGTCGACCTGGGCGATCGTCAACAGTCCGACGGTCGCCCCAGGCACGACGTCTGCCGACTGAGGCACGGCTTCGAACGGACGCCCGATCGTGCGGATGGCGTCGGCCCGCGCGATGGGCGCCCATAGACCCGCGAGCGCGATCGACGCGACGAGCGGACGGAGGATCGAGACGAGCCGCATGGGAGAGTGGATCCGCGGAGACGGCGCCCGAATCGGCGACGAAGCATTCATTCCAACAGACGAGCCCGGGGACCTCCCGAGAGAACAGGGGGGCGCGTGGAGCAATTCGTCCGACGGCCGGCTCAGGGACCGCCGCAAATCTGCCAGGCGGCCCAGTAGGAAGGGTGCGCAAAGCGCGGGTCGGCGCGGAGCGCACGCTGCGCCGTGCGGAGCGCCGTGCACGCCAGGACGCCGGGACGCCAGGCTTCGTAGAACCGCTTCATCAACTCGGTCGTCGCCCGGTCGTCGACGTCCCACAGGCTCGCGAGCACGCGACGGGCTCCGGCGACGAAAAAGCCGTGTGTGAACCCGACGTCTCCCTCGGGGCCGAATCGCTTTCCCGTGCCCGTCGAGCACGCCGAGAGCACGACGAGGTGGGCGGGAATCGATGCGCCGAGGATCTCGGCGAGCGAGAGCAAGCCGTCCGACGAGGGCCCCGGTCGAAACACGAGGGCCGATCGCGACGGAACCACCGGGTCGATCAGCGCATGGCACGCCAGATGAACCGCCCGCGAGGGTGCGCGCTCGATCGCCGCGCGCACGCCGACTTCGGTCGCCGCATCACCGAGGAGAGCCTCGGTCGCGACCGCCCGCACCTCCTCGGCGGCGCCGACGATCGGTCGGTCGGGTCCGAAGGGAGCGCCCTCGGCGGCCACGATGCGTTCGGCATCGATCGTCGGGCGGGCGTCGAGCAACGCGGCCACCGTGACCGACGGCAGTCGAACCAGTTCGCGATCGGGCCAGATCGCCGCGAAAGCCACGCGGCCGACCGCGCCCACCGGCACGATGCGAACCCGTCGAATCGACGCGGGCAGGCCGAGCGGCGTAGCGAGCGCTCCGCGCAGCGCCTCGATCGCCGCATCGGCTGGCATGGCGCGGTCCTCGAGGACCGCCGTCGAGACGGTCACCTCGACATCGACCAGCGCGCCGAGCGTCACGATGCGCGCCTCGCCCCGCGTCGCGACGATCGCGAACAGATCGCGACTTCCACTCGCATACACCACGAGCGCCTCGTCCTCGCCGAGTGCTTCGCGAACGCGCGAGAGCGGCGCGACCACCGGAGCCGCGACGTGACCCGCGAGCCCGTGCTTCGCACGCACCCGCTCGTGGAATCGATCGACCTGCTCGCGAACGGCAGCAACCGATGCGAAGGCCGTCTTCTGCGCCTCGACGTCGCTGCGCCCGAGCGTCGCTCGATACACCCCCATCACCTCTGCCTCGCGCTCCGCGAGTCTCGAGCGCTCGTCGAGGAACGTTGCGTCCAGCCGCCGATCGACGAGTTGCTCTGCGCCGAGCGTCGCGCGCAGCGAGGCCGCGCGGCCGAGTTCCGCGAGCCGATACAGTCGATCGACGTCGGAGAGTCGTACCGCCGCGTCGGCGCCCCACGCGAAGGCGTCGCCACGGTCGGCGCGATATCGCGCGCCGACGACGTCGGGCAAGGCGCCCGAGTCGCGCAGGAGCGCCGCGACCGCACGCTCGGCGGCATCGAGCGCCCCGGCCGGATCATCCTTCAGGAGCATCGCGCGGGCGAGTCGCTTCTCGACGAGCGCGACCCAGCCTCCCGAGAGTCCCGGGGCTCGCGTGCGTGCGCGCAACCCGAGTTCGATGGCGCGTCCGGCGTCGCCCCGGGCGAGTTCGACAAGGCAGGCCGTCACGTCCAGTTGCACTTCAGCCACGACGTTCGCGCCGCCCGCGAGCGACGTGCGCACGCGCTCGAGTTCGCTCGCCGCGTCGTCGAGCCGCCGCTGCTCGATCAACGCCACGACGAGCCCGAATTGCGCCGCCACCCGGCTGCCCGGGGCGGCCTTTCCGGCACGCTCGATCGCCTCCCGAAACGCACGCTCGGCGGCAACCGGCTGGCCTTCCCGCATCGACAGCGCCGCGTCGACGAGTTGGATCGACGCGTCGTGGATCGGGAGCCCCTCGCTCGCCGCGCGGGCCTTCTCCAAATGGTCGCGGCTGCGCACGAGATCGGACACCTCGAGACGGATGCGGGCAGCGTTCAAGTGTGCACCTCGTCGCTCCCACGCGGCGCCGTGCGCGTCGAAGTGAGCGACCGCGTCGTCGATGCGGACGAGCGCCGACGCCAGGCGGCCGAGCGACGCCTCGACCGCCGCCCAATGCACGTCGCATGCGGCGGCGCCGTTGCGATTGCCGAGCGACACCTCGAGTGCTCGCAACTCCGGCATACGTCGGGCCGCCGCGTAGTAGCGCTGGGCGAGCAGGTCGAACATGACGACGAGGCGCAACGCATCGCGCCGAAGTTCGGGCGTGGTCGCGAGTTCGAACGCGCGTTCGGCGTGCGTCGTCGCCGCCGCGAGGTCGCCCTGATCGCGGGCGGCGCGCGCCGCCGCCATCGCCGCGACGGCCCCGTCTTCCTTCGCCGCACCCGGGTCGCCCGCGGCGCTGCGACGGGGGGCGATGACGCCCGCCGAGACGGCCAGCAAGAGGGCGAGGCCCGCGGCTCCGCCGGTCGATCGCATGCGCACGGTTCTTTCACCTCCTCCGTCGAACGACCGGGCCCTTCGGACTCTCGACGCCCGACCGACCCAACCCGACGGCCGGCGTCCGCGCCTCATCTTGCCCTCACAAGACGGGCAGGGGCATGGGCGCGACGGACGGGGGGGCAATTTCCGAGGGCTCGGGCGAACATGTCCCATGGAGAGGCGCACGGGCGCCTCCCTGAGAGTCGCCCCCCCCACTCCTCTCCGGCCCCGCTGCTCCGCGTGAACGACACCGCGTTCCCCGCCCGCTCCGACGTTGCCACCGCGTGGCGTGACGCCTACGAGGTCGGCCGCCGCGCCCACCGCGGCCTCGACGTGCCGTTGTCGGGATTTCTCTCACGCTGCCTCGGTCAGCCGCCGCCGCACGCGGCCGCCGACTACTACCTCGCGCGTGCGTGCGATCTGGGCGTCGCGGGCGCCTTCGAGGCGCTCGAACGGGCCATGAGCCGCCCGATCGCGACGTTCCTCCGCCGCCGGGGCGCGTCGCAAGACGACGCGACGGCGATCGTCGACGAGGCGTGGGGCACCTTCGCGGCGCCGCCGCCGATGGGCGACGCGCGGACGGCGATCGGGATGTACGACGGCCGCGGTTCGCTCCACGCATGGGTCGCGACCATCGCGTGGCGACGGCTGTGCGATCGCTGGCGGGCCCGCGCCGCAGCGCCGCTCCGGGGACCCGATCCGGACACGCTGGCGTCGGACGACGATCCCGCCGCGCGTCTGGTCGATGCCGAGACCGCGCGCACGCTCGGCGACGCGCTCGAGTCGGCATGGCCGCGGCTGACCTCGAAGGAACTCGAGGCGGTCGTCCTGAAGTACCGCCACGGGCTGCCGCAGACGGCGATCGCCTCTGCACTGCGCGTCGGCACCCCTCGCGTGACCCGCTTGCTTCAGTCGGCCGCGCGACGGCTGCGCGACGCGGTGCACGCAAGATTGGGCGCGTCGGCGACGAATTCGATCGATGGCGACGCGTGGTCCGGCGTCGCCGCATGCGTCGAGCGCATCCTTAGCCGATCCGACGCCGACGGCCCGCGACACGACGTTCGGAGGTCGATCGATGGATGAGCGCCAGTTTGCCGATCGTCTGCTCCCGCGGCTGCTCGAAGTCGATGCACAGCCGCCCGACCCCAACCTCGTCGCCGCGTACGTGGCCGGCACGCTCGATGCCGAGACACGCCGCCGGGTCGCGCGGTCGATCGAAGTCGATCCCGAATCGATGTTCCTCGTGCGCGCGCTGCGCGCCGACCGACGCCGCACGAACGTGCGTCGGGCGCTGTTCTCGATCGCGGCGGTCGCGCTCGCGGCCGTGGGCCTCGGGATCGCGATGCGCGGACGCGAGTCCCGTCTCGACTCCGTCGACGATCGGCTCGTCGCGGCGGTCGCCTCACTGCGGGAGCGCGCGCCCGATCTCTTCGGCACCTTCGCGCTGCTTTCCGCCGAGTCGTCTCCGCTCGGTCCCGCGGTCGTCCGCGGCGGGGGCGCGATCACCTGGCCGGTCGGCGTCATGCTCGCGCAGCCGAGCGAGGTGCGCTGGCGTGCCGCCGCGGGCGCGACGCGGGTGCACGTCACCGTGCTCGGCACGGGCTTCGAATGGTCGGTCGACGCCGACGGGGACCGGCACGCATTGCCTCGCCTCGCTCCGGGCCGATACGTCGTCTCGCTCCGGGCGCTCGACGCGCTGGCCGGACAGGAGTCCCGCGGCACGTTCGTCGTGGCGTCGGAGCTCGAATCGGCGCGCCATCGTCGCGCGTACGAGGCGATCGCCGCGAATGCGTCGCCCGAGTTGCGCGCGTTGCTCGAAGCGCATTACGCCGCGCGGCAGGGGCTTTATGCGGAGGCCAAGCGCGCGGCGACCGAGGCCGCGGCGCGCGCCGAGGTACGTCGCGAGGCCCGCGTCCTGCTGGCGTACGTCGAGTCGCTGGCACCGGGCGCGCCGTAGCCCCGAGATCCCTTCGCTCGCCTCGCGCGAAGAAGCGCTTCGTCGCGATCGAGTTCGACGTCCGAGTCCGATGTAAGCGTCACCTTGGCCGACGCTGCGCGGACGTGGGGGGCGGGCGGCGGGGTCGGGGTACAGTGACCCTTTCGACGTCCCGGTCCGACCCAATCGCTGGAGCGAGGTTCGATGGCTCAAGTCACCGCGATCGAAGTGCGCAAAGGCATGTTGCTCCAGGTCGGCGACCGCATGTGCAAGGTCACGAGTTGGAACATCTGGAAGAGCGACCGTCGCAGCCGCATCCAGATGAAGTTCAAGGAGATCCTGACCGGGCGCACGAGCGAGGTGACGGCGCAGCCCGCCGACCGCTACGACCTCCTCGAAGCCGAAGTGATCGAACTCGAGTACAGCTACCGCGACGGGGTCGAGGAGGTCTTCTACACGAAGGCCGGTGACGAGTGGCGCTGTCCGGCGGCCGGGCTCGAGGAGACCCTGAAGTGGAATTCGGCGGTCTACCGCGGACAGTTCGTCGACGGTCGCCTCGTCGCGGTCATGCTCCCGCTGACGGTCGTCGCGACGGTCGCCGAGTGCGAGCCGCACATGAAGGGGCAGTCGAGCGGGTTGAAGGAAGCGGTGCTCGACAACGGCATCAAGTTGCGGGTCGCCACGATGGTCAACCCCGGCGACAAGATCGCGATCGACTCCGAGACGATGGAATTCAAGGAACGCGTGACGTAGGCGGGAAGCTGGCGTCGGCTCGAACGCCCGGCGCCATCCAACGCGCCGCGGGTCACGCGTCCGTCGGGTCGCCCCTCCGCCCGCTCGGCGTCCGCGGGCGCTGTGTAGGCGGTTGACTGCGGCCCTTCCTCCCGGCGGAGACCTCGGTTCGATGAACCAACCGGTCCCGACGCCGTAGCGGCTGCGCTTGACGACCGCCGTGGCGACGCCGAAAAAAAATCCGCCGATATGAGCGGCCACGACGACAGACTCGTGAACGGGACGTAGCAAGGGATGTCTGTTCCGGCGGCGCGGCAACGAGCGCTTCCGCGAGGACTCTTCGTCGGACCCCGGGGGTAGCGTGCCGAGAACATGGAAGACTCCGCACGCCCCGATGCCGGCTCCGGCGGCGCGATCCCCCCGGGATCGCGGGCCTCCCAGAGCCCATTTCAAGACGAGTGGGTCCGGCTCGCGGGGGAGATCTCGACAAGCGAACTGAGGCGGCTCGCCTCCTTCTACCGGCGCGGGCTCGACGCGGGGATGAGCCCGATCTCCCCTTGCAGGGTGCTCGAGATCATGCGAGCCGAGCGGCGCAATGTCCGGCTGATGCTCGCCCAGGTGACGCGGCCGATCGTTCCACGACGAGAAGCACCGCCGAATCGGGGCCCGTCGCTGAATTAGACGGCGCGCTACCCGACCGAGCCACGGGGATGCAGCGTCGGATCGAATTCGTGGGTGCGGCAAATGGCCTCATGATTCACCGCACGTCATGCGGTGAATGTGGGTACGGCGTCAGCAACGCTTCCTACATCATCGAGCCAAATTGGTCGGAGTTGCACGAAACGTGCCTGACACCGTACCCCTACTTCCTGTTGGCGGGAGCGGTCGCGAGATTCCAGCACTCGAAGACCGGCCTGGCCCTCGTCCTGATGTTCGTCGGCGTCGGTCACCGAATCACCGAGGCGGGCACACTCGCCCGGAACTTTCGGCCTTCTGGCAACTACGCCGACGGATCCACATGGCCGTCGGGGTCGAGAAGCAGTCGCTCGGGTGTCGAGAGTTCACTTCGCACGGCCGGATGCTGTTCGACGAGCGCCGTCGCATCGGCGAGATCCATCAAGCGCTTGGCTCGTCGGCGAGCCGGATCCTTCGCGGCTCGAAGCTTTGCCTTGACCAGATCGATGACCGATGCCACGCGCAGCGCGGTGTCGCCGACCGAATGGGTCTGCGCGCGTGAAACGGCATCGGAAAAGGCCGGATCGTCGGAAAACTGCACGGGCGTTCCGTCAGGTCCGGTCCAATTCTCGGAAGGGGCGAAACGGGTTCCGAATACGAAGCCGGCTCGGCGCATCTCGTCACGTGGGAGATCACCGTGCGACGCAATCGCGATGTCGATGTCGATCGTCGTGCGCGGCTCCGCAGACCAGATCTGCACGGCAACACCGCCGATCAGCGCGTACGACACTTCTTCGGTCGCGAACAGCCTCGCCAGTTCGATCAGGCTTCGTTCCTTCGAAGTCGCCATTTCGCCTCGGAGTTGCGCAAAACGTTGATCGAGGCGGTCCCCGATCCGCAGGGTCTGTTCAACGGGACGCATGACACGGGCCAGTCTACACCGCCGCTGCCTCGGTACGTTCCATCCGGCCAACTTCTACCTCGGGAACTTGGGAATACTCTCGAGCGCTTCGATCGGCACGACGAGCAGCCCCACGCGCGAACCGCCCCATCGGTCACGCAACCGACACCGGACCGGGACCGCGAGCCGGCCTTCTCGTGCGATCGCGGGGACGCCCCACCTCCTCCCGCCGCCCACCATCTTCCGCCGATCGCCCCATGCGAGGCCCCGGAGCCCCCTGACCGCGGTGGACCCGCTACGCTCCGTACGCGCTGCTCATGTGGCGGCATTTCTCCGGCGTGCCCGTCTTCCCCGGCGTGGCAGCCAACGACCCGCGCCGCGCCGCCGCGGTCGGCTGGATCTCGAAGCGCTTCCCCGTCGACCCAAACCCCGGCTCCCCGGGCGCGGCCGACCCTGCGAAGGCGAACGTAAAGAGCTCGCCCCGATGGGACCCCGGCTCACGGGTGTCAATCGGGAAGGCCCCAGAGCACCCAGCCGGCCCAATAGTACGGATGCGTCCACTCCGGTCGGCTGCGCACCGCGGCCTGCGCCTGGGCGAGCGCGGCGGTCGTCGAGGCTCCCCGCTTCAACGCCGCGTGGAAACGCATCATCAGCGTCCTCGTCGCCTGATCGTCGCCGTTCCACTGGCTCACGAGCACGCGCGGCGAGCCCGCGAACATGAACGCCCGCACGAAGCCCATGACGCCCTCTCCGCGCACCGTGCCGCCCCGCCCGGTGCGACACGCCGACAACACCACGAGGTCCGAGGGAATCGTCGATCGAAGGACATCCATCGCGGTCAGGAATCCGTCGTCGTCGCCCGACGGAGTGAGCGCGAGGGACGACAGCAGCGGCGCCTTCGTGTCGACGAGGCCGTGGCAGGCGAGATGGACCGCCCGCCATCTCGGCCGGCGCGCAACGGCGAAGCGGAGACCGGCCTCGGTGGCGTCGGCGCCGAGCAGCACGACGTCCCCCACCGCGTTCGCCTCCTCACGCGTGTAGGGCAGCGGCGCGAAGCCGACGCCGGACTGCATGCGCGCCAACCGATTGGCGCCGGGACCGTCGGTCTGGTAGTCGGGGTCACCCAGCGCGAGCACGCCGACGCCGGTCTTTTCGCGCTCGGCGTCGAGCAGTTGCCACGTCGTCCCCGAGGGCACGCATGCGACCTGCCTGCCTTCGAAGAGCAACGCGAACGGGGCGTAGGCGAGCGCGCCGTCCGGGGAGACGAGCACGCGATGGACGAACGGGGGAAGCGCGAGCGGCGTCACGACGAGCCGGCGCATGGCCGCGATCGCGTCCGCTGCATCGGTGCCGTGCGACGAGAGGCTCTCGAGTCCGCGGCACGCGTCGTTGACGGCGTCGGTGAAGCCGAGCGTCACGATCCGGGCCCCGGTGCGCGTCACGACGAGCGCCAGCGTACGGTCGGACAGCGTCGCGTACGTGACGAGGGCTTCGTTCTTCGCGAGCCCCGCGCGCAGTTCGGCCAGCGACACCGCGCGGGGGTAGACGAGCTGGGCGGCGGCCTTGGCGTCGCGCTGGATGCGTTCGATCGCCGATTTGACGCCGTGGCGGGCCGCTTCGTAGGCCGCGCGACCGGCGCGTGCGCCGCGGAGATCGTTGGCGTCGAGCGCCCGTCGATACGAAACGAGCGACTGCGCCTCGTCGCGTCGGGCGATTCGTTCGGCTTCGCGCAGGTCCGGCGGCACCACGAGTTCGTGGAGGCGCTCGCGCCCGCCCAAGGACTCGAGCAGCGCTCCCGCGCGCCCGCTCTCGAGGAAGAAAGCGGCCTGCTCGACGTCGCCCGTCGCCACCGCCGCCCGAAGTCCCGTCTCGAAGACGGGTGCCAGGCGCTGGCGCGCGAGCGCACCGTGCTCGTCGGAGAGCCCGCCGACCAGGACGGCCATCTCGAGGATCGCGCGCCGCGCCGCGTCCATCGCCTCGGCGTGCTCGCCGACGTCGAGTCGGACGGACGCCGTCGCCCACAGCGCCACGACGAGCGCATCCTGCGCGCCGATCCGCTCCGCGTCGTCGACCGCGCCACGCAACAGGACGAGCGATCTCTCCGGATCTCCCTTCGCCGCTTCGACGAGCCCGAGCGCCGTGCGCGCCTCGATGGCGCCCTCGCGATCGCCGAGCGCCTCGTAGAGCGCGAG
>JANNRO010000611.1:0-4167 GCA_031401505.1 Planctomycetia bacterium | reverse complement strand
CGACCTCGTAGAGCGCCGTCACGGAGTGACCAGCGCCGACGTCGCCGGCATCCTTCTTGTCGTCGTTGAAGTCCTGCTTCGCGAGCATTCGGTTCTCGTACCCGATCAGGCGATACGCCGAGACGAGCGCGGGGTTGAACTCGACCTGAATCTTGACGTCTTTTGCGACGGTGAAGAGCGTTCCCCACGCTTGGCGGATGAACAGTTTCTCCGCCTCACGCAGGTCGTCGATGTACCCGTAGTTCCCGTCGCCGTGGTCGGCGAGTTTTTCGAGCGTCGAATCCTTCAGGTTCCCCATGCCGAAGCCCAGGCAGGTGAGCGCGATCCCCGATTTCGCCTTCTCCTCAATGAGCGAGACGAGCCGGCTCTGATCGGTGATGCCGACGTTGAAATCCCCGTCGGTCGCGAGGATCACGCGATTGGCCCCGTTCGCGATGAATCCGTCGCGTGTTTGGAGATACGCCAGTTCGAGACCCGCGGCGCCGTTGGTCGATCCGCCCGCCGAGAGCGAGTCGATCGCGGACTTGATCTTGTCCTTCCACTTGCATGACGTGGGTGGGAGCACCAGCCCGGACGCTCCCGCGTAGACGACGAGCGCCACCTTGTCGCGCCCGTCGAGTTCGTCGACGAGCACACGCAGCGAACGCTGGACGAGGGGAAGTTTGTTCTCCGCCTGCATCGACCCGCTGACGTCGACGAGGAAGACGAGATTGCACGGCGGGCGGCCGGCCTTCGACATCTCGCGGCCCTTGATGCCGATGCGCACGAGGCGGTGCGACGGCGTCCACGGACACGTCGTCGACTCGAGCGAGGTCGAGAACGCGCGACCGTCGGTCGGCGCGGCATCGTCGTACGCGAAGTAGTTGACGAGTTCCTCCGTTCGGACGGCGCCCGGCGACGGCCAGGTTCCGGCTTCGAGGAAACGCCGCACGTTCGCGTACGACGCGGTGTCCACGTCCACCGAGAACGTCGAGAGCGGTTCCGTCGACGCGAGAACGAAGTCGTTCTCGCGCACCGAGTCGTAGGACTCCGTGTCGAAGTCGGGTTGCGGCAGTCCGCCGACGCCGAGCGGCGCGGGCGCGCAGCAGGCATTGGGCGCCGCCACGCCGACGTAGGAGCGGCCGGCAGAACTCGAACACGCGGCGGCGAGGAGGGCGAGCGCCCCCATCGCGGTCGCGGGCCATCCTCGGCGTGCGCCGGCGAGCGGGCGCATGCGAGTGGGATCGAACGAAGCAGGACACGGGAATCGTCGGGACATGGTCGAAACCTCCGGGGAGGGGATCGCCCTCCGAAAACATAGTGACATGTCAGTCTAGTTGTGTCACGGACGTGTCTCCGATGGGGCGACGGGACCCGCATCCGACTACCGGTGCCTGTCCGCGGGGTCGTGGACGAGGACGCCGCGCGGGTCGGTGAAGAAATAGTCGCGGAGGTAGCGCTCGCGCGCGGCTTCGATGCCGCCATGCTCGATGACGTCCCCGACGTCACGCCAGTGCGTCGCGCTCTCGGGAGGAATCGCCGCGCCCGCGGCCTCGACGGCGCGCTTCCCGTCGGAAAACTTGCGGACCATGTGGTCGAACGATCGAACTTGGAAGTGACGCAGCACGAGCCCCTCGATCGGCGACGAATCGACCCGCTTTCCCTTGCGAAGCACGTGGTGGTTCCCCAACTCGAGCGAATAGCCGGGCCGCCAGCGGACCATGACCTTCTGATAGTGGCCTTCGGCTCGGCGCCATTGGATGCGGCGAACGGGATCGGGTTCGAGGGGGTCGTCGATTCCGGTGGTCATGTACTCGAGGATCGGCGTGCGAAGGACGTCCTCGCCGAACCGCGGCGGTCGCGGCAGCGTCCACCACTCGTCGCCGTCGAACGGGAGGATCCACCTAGGCCTCGACGTGCGCATCGCTCGCTCGGCAAGTTCGGTCAGCTTGCGGTCCTGGGCGAACACGGGGTCGGGGTCGTCGATGACCTCGAGCGGCCCTCGGCGGGCGAGGTCGGAGAGGAGATCGCGCGTCCCGTCGGTGCTCCCGTTGTCGAGGATCGTGACCCGATCGACGCCCTGGTCGAAGAGCCGCCCCACCACGGGCACGATGATGTCGGCCTCGTTCTTGACCATGGAGATGGCGGCGACACGCACGCCCATCGAAGCGACTCCTCGTTCGGGAATGGCCGCGAGGCCGATACGATGCGGCCCATGTCAACCTCCGAGGACCCGCGCGTCGAAGAACTTCGTGCCCGGCGCGAAGCCGCCATGCTCGGCGGCGGGACGGAGGCGATCCGCCGCCAGCACGAACGGGGCAAGCTGACGGCGCGTGAACGCGTCGACCTCTTCGTGGACGCGGGCACGTTCGAGGAGCTCGACGCGTTCAAGACGCACCGGTGCCGCGACTTCGGCATGGCCGAGAAGACGTTTCCCGGCGACGGCGTCGTCGCGGGCTTCTGCCGGGTGGACGGCCGCCCGACCGCGGTGTTCGCGCAGGACTTCACGGTGTTCGGCGGCTCACTGTCGGGCGCCAACGCCGAGAAGATCTGCAAGTTGATGGATCTGGCGTTGAAGACCGGGGTCCCCGTCGTGGGGCTCAACGACTCGGGGGGGGCGCGCATCCAGGAGGGCGTCGTCTCGCTCGGGGGTTACGCCGAGATCTTCCTGCGCAACACGCTCTGCTCGGGCGTCATCCCCCAACTCTCGGGGGTCATGGGCCCGTGCGCCGGCGGCGCGGTCTATTCGCCCGCGTTGACCGACTTCATCGTGATGGTCGAGGGCACGTCCTACATGTTCGTGACGGGCCCGGAGGTCGTCAAGACCGTCACGCACGAAACGGTGACCAGCGAAGACCTGGGCGGCGCCGCGGCGCACGCGGTCAAATCGGGCGTCGCGCAGTTCCGCGCCCCCGACGACCCGTCGGCGCTCGCGCTCTTGCGCCGCCTGCTCTCGTTCCTGCCCCAGAACAACGCCGAATCGCCGCCGGTGCGCGTGCCGACCGACGACCCGAACCGGATCGAGGAGTCGTTGAACCACCTCGTCCCGGCCGATCCGAATCGGCCCTACGACGCCCGCGAGGTGATTCGCCTCGTGGTGGACGACGGCGATCTGCTCGAAGTCCACGAATCCTTCGCCGAGAACATCGTCGTCGGCTTCGCGCGGCTGAACGGCCGCCCGGTCGGAATCGTGGCCAACCAGCCGCAGATCCTCGCGGGCTGCCTCGACATCCATGCGTCGGTCAAGGCGGCGCGGTTCGTTCGGTTCTGCGACGCCTTCAACATTCCGCTCGTGACGTTCGAAGACGTGCCGGGCTTCCTGCCGGGCACCGATCAGGAGTGGAACGGCATCATCCGCCACGGCGCGAAGCTGCTCTACGCCTATTGCGAAGCGACGGTACCGAAGTTGACCGTCATCACGAGGAAGGCCTACGGCGGCGCCTACGACGTGATGTCGAGCAAGCACATCCGCGGCGACTGGAACGTCGCGTGGCCGACGGCCGAGGTCGCGGTGATGGGCGCCAGGGGCGCCGTCGAGATCATTTTCAAGAAGGAGATCGCGGCGGCGGCCGATCCGAAGGCGGCCGAGGCCAAGAAGACGGCCGAGTACCGCGAGCGCTTCGCCAACCCATACGTGGCGGCCGAAATGGGCTATCTCGACGACGTGATCGAGCCCAAGACGACGCGCCCGCGGCTCATTTCGGCGCTATCCTTCCTCGCGACCAAGCGCGACAAGAACCCGCCGAAGAAGCACGGGAACATCCCGCTGTAGGCGGACGCGCGCTCACTTCGGCGGCGGGAACGCCTCGGCGATTTTGCGTTCGTGCTCCTCCCGGTGCTCGGCGTCCTCGGCGGCGACGAGTTCCCGGATTCGGGGGAGGCTCTCGGCGTCCCGAAGCAGAATCGCGGTCGAGATGGCTGCGCGGAGGTTCTCGGCGGTCTCTGCGATCTTCGGCGCGGTGGGATCCGGGCTCGTGACCAGGACGAATCCTTCGAGAGCGCGTCGGTTCCACCGCAGGGCGATTGCACCACCTCGACGGCCGAGCCCTCTGATCGCGTCCAGGCGCACGTCGGGGTCTGGATCGCCGAGCACTCCCGCAAGGATTCGATCGCTCACGGCATCGTCCGAAAGCGTCGGCGCTTCTTCTCCCGGACGTACGCGTCGGAGAAGCCAGCGGCCGGCACCGC
>JANNRO010000610.1:0-4249 GCA_031401505.1 Planctomycetia bacterium | reverse complement strand
CCACGACGTCACGCACCCGACCGCGATCAGGATCGACGCGAAGAGGAAGATGAAGTGCTCCTTCAGCACCGTCCCCCATCCGAGCGCGACCACGCCGCCGCAGCTCGGGCAGCGGTAGCTTCCGGGAAAGATGTCGGTGCCGCAGTAGCAGCACGGGCGCATCTCGACGGCGTCGTCCTGCTCGGCGATCGCGTCGACGTTCGGTCCGGTCTCATCGGCCATGGCCATCGCTCCGTATGGGGTCGCAACTCCGGGATCTTCGCACGCGATCATCCGAAGGGGGCGCCCGAAGGTCAAGCGTGCCCCGGCGAACGATCGAGGGCATCAGAGGTTGGAGAGTTTCGCGTCGAGATCGGCTTCCTGGAGCGCCGCGATCAGTTCGTCGAGTTCGCCCTGGAGCACGCGATCGAGACTGTGGGTCGTGAACCCGATCCGGTGATCGGTCACCCGGTTCTCCTTGAAGTGATAGGTCCGGATCTTCTCGCTGCGATCGCCGGTGCCGACCTGGTTCTTGCGGTTCTCGGCCCGCTCCTTGTTGATCGCCGCCTGCTGCTGCTCGTAGAGCATCGCGCGCAGGAGCCGCATCGCGCGGTCGCGGTTCTTCCGCTGGGACGACTCGTCCTGCATCTTGATCGAGATGCCGGTCGGGATGTGCGTCAGGCGCACCGCCGACGACGTCTTGTTGACGTTCTGCCCGCCGGGGCCCCCGGCG
Organism: Planctomycetia bacterium; assembly: GCA_031401505.1. GTDB lineage: Bacteria > Planctomycetota > PLA2 > PLA2 > JAEUHO01 > JANNRO01. The sequence goes on along the minus strand of JANNRO010000610.1, from coordinate 3,537 downwards.
CGCATGAACTCCTCCTGGATGTCCTGCAGGCGGATGTCGATGTCGACTTCCTCGACTTCGGGAAGCACGGCGACGGTGGCGGTGCTCGTGTGGATGCGCCCCGCCGTTTCCGTCTGCGGCACGCGCTGGACGCGATGGACGCCCGACTCGAACTTCAACTGCTGGAAGACGTTCGTGCCCGCGAGCGAGAACGTGACCGCCTTCATGCCGCCGTGGTCGGTCATGCTGCCGTCCATCAACTCGAGCTTCCAGCCGCGCTTCTTCGAGAAGTACTCGTACATGAGGAACAGGTCGCGAGCGAAGAGGGCGGCTTCGTCGCCGCCGGCACCCGCCCGGATCTCGACGATCGCGTTGCGGTTCGAGTCGGCATCGTTGGCGACGAGCATGCGCTTCAACCGGTCGAATCCGCTCGCCGCGAGCGCTTCCTTCTCGGTCGCCTCGTCGGCGGCCATCGAGCGCATCTCGGCGTCGAGCGTCGGATCGGAGGCCATCAGCTTCGCCGAGTCACGGTCCTTCCTCAGGCGGTCCCATGCCTCGAACTCGACCACGAAGTCGCGCAACGAGCCGAGTTCGCGGGAGAGCGTCGTGACCCTCGCGTGGTTGGTCGCAACCGCGGGATCGGAGAGCAGCGCCTCGATCTCCTTGGCGCGATGGGCGCGCTCTTCCAGTTTCGTTTCGATGCTCACGGCGAGGACTCACGACCAACGGAACGGTGCGAACGGATTGGGATGGGCGGCGGGAAGGGAAAGGACGAGGGGCCCCGACCCGCATGCGGGTCGAGGCGCCGCACCGCTCGAAACGTCGCTACTCGCCCTGGACGTCCTTCGCGGGCAGATCCTTGACGGCGACGTCCTTGGCAACGGCGGGGGCGGCGGCGGCCTTGGCCGCAAGCACCTTGGCCTTCGCGGCCTTCGCCGCGGCGGCGACCTTGGCGGCGGCGGCGGCCTTGACGGCGGCCACCTTCGCGGCCTCCGCGCGCGCCGCGGTCGAGGCGACGACGGCCGCGGCCTTGTCGGCCGCGTTCTTTTCGGTGCCGTACTTGCCCGCGTACTTCTTCGAGAACTTCTCGATGCGGCCGGCCGCGTCGACGAACTTCTGCTTGCCCGTGTAGAAGGGGTGCGACGCCGAGGAGATTTCGACGCGGAGCACGTAGTGCTCGACGCCGTCGATCACGCGCGTCTCGCCCGATTTCTTGGTCGATCGCGTGACGAATTCCGAGTTCGCGTTCGCGTCGACGAAGACGACCGGGTAGTAGGCGGGGTGGATGTCCTTCTTCACGGCGCGATCCTTCGGAGCGGGTCCCGCAGGCACCTCGATCGAGGCGCCGCAGCGGGCCGGCCCAACCTGAGTTACGGGGTCTACGAACGGGCGAGAAACGGTCGGCAGCGGACGATTCCGGCGATTCCGGACGTCGAACGGAGCAGGCCGAGCAGGGTAGGCCGATCCCCCGTTTCCGTCGCGTTTTGCCGCCCCCGACCGGCACTTTCGGTCTTGGCGGGGCTACTTCCCCCCGGTCTCGACCGGAACCACCGAACTTCCCTCCCCGCGCTCGAGCGCGATCGGGGCGAGTTGGGTCCCGTCGAGCTTCGCCATGCGGATTTCGACCCACTGGATCGGGCGGTCGATGCCGTAGATCTCGAACGCCTTGATGGCGATCTCGCGCGACAGGAGGAATCCGGTCGGGTCGAGCTTCCACTGCGACGCGGCCGGGGACACGTCGACGAGCAGGCCGAACGAGTCCTTGTTCTTGACGACGTACTTTTCGGCCCCTGCGGTGCGGCGCAGCCGGATTTTCGTGTCCTTCGCCAGCACGTCGCGGAAGTCGTCGGAGAGTTCCTTCGCGGCGTGGATGTCGGCCGTGAACTGCTCGGTATAGGACCGGAAGAGGAACAGCATCGAGATCGCCGCGAAAATGATGATCGCGATCGCGATGACCGTGCTCTTGCGCAAAGGGACCTCCTCGATCGGCGCGCGGGACCTTCGTCCGACGGGCCGCCGACCCGTTCAAACCTACCGCCACCCGTACGAATCCCTATCGACCGCCCGTCACCCGGTCCGCGATGTCCTGGAGCAATGCGCGCACGATCCGGGTCGGAAGCCCGACGACCGTCTCGACGTCGCCGTCGAGGCTCGTCACGAAGGGCGCGGCGCCACCCTGGATTGCGTAGCCGCCGGCTTTCCCGAAGGGCTCCCCGGTCGCGACGTAGGCCTCGATGTCGGGCGCGGACAGTGGCCGGAACGTGACGCGCGCTTCGTCCTGACGGGAGAAGACGCGACCCTTCGACGCCAGCGCGACGCCGGTCACGACGCGGTGCGTACGTCCCGACAGGCGATGAAGCATGGCGGTCGCGTCGGCGACGTCGCGGGGCTTGTCGAGGATCGCGCCATCGAGGAGCACGGTGGTGTCGGCGCAGAGCACGACGCGATCGGGTCGGAGCGGCGAGGCGTGGCGAGCCTTCAAGACGGCCAACGAGAGCGCGACGGCGTCGACCGCGACGCCCGTGGGTGGCGTCTCGTCGATGTCGGGAGCGGCCCCCCGCTCGAACGCGATCCCCGCCGCCTCGAGGAGGGCGGCGCGGCGGGGGCTCGCCGAGCAGAGCAACAGCGGTCGGGTAGCCGGCACGACGAAGCCGTCACTTCTTCGCGGACTTCTTCGCCTTCTTCTTCGCGTCGGCCGCGGCCTTCTTGGCGTCAGCGACGGCGACCTTCTTGGCTTCGATCGCGGCCTTCTTCGCCGCGACGATGGCCGCCTTGCGGGCTTCCTCGTCGGACTTCTTCTTGGCCACCAGCGCGACCTTCTCGGCCACCTTCTTCGCGATGCCCGCGGCCACCTTCGCGGCCTTGGCGTCGATGATCGCCTTCTTCTTGGCTTCGGCGGCGTGCGCACGCGCGGCGATGCGCAGGGCCTTCGCCTCGTTCTCGGCGCGACGGCGCTCCTCGGCCTGACGGCGAAGCTCTTCCTTCTTGCGCTCGACGATGCGGCGCTTGACCTCTTCGACGCCGAAGCGGCAGCCGTCGAGCAGGACGCACGTCTCGCAGAGCGGATCCTTTGCCTTGCAGACGGCCTGGGCATGGCTGCCGACCGACCAGACGAACATCGCGCGGTCGGCGGCCTTCACCTGCTTCTCGAGCGCGACGCGCGCCTTCTGCGCGGTGGCCGTCTTCGGAAGCAGATTCAACCGATCCAGCACGCGCGCCTCGGGCGCCATCAACGCGAGGTGCGACTCGCCGAGCGCCAACTGGAAGATGATCGCCGCAGGGCCGCCCATCGTGTGGGGCAGCTCCTTCAGGAACTTCTTCAGGTCGTCGGGCTCGCGTCCGCGCAGCGGCTCGAGATCGAGCCCGTGGGTGCCGTCATAGACGTCCTGGAGCGCGATCCGAACGGCGTACGCGGCCTCGGTCGACTTCGAGCCCATCGACGGCTCGAGCACGGCCTTCAATTCGGCCAGCGGCGACACGCGCGCCTCGTTCAGGTCGAGGAATGATTCGGACAACACGCGCACCGCCCGCGCGGCGCGCTCGCGATCGACCCAGAGC
>JANNRO010000609.1:0-3534 GCA_031401505.1 Planctomycetia bacterium | reverse complement strand
TCCTGGGACTCGGAACCAAGCCCGACGGCCTGCGTCGACCGGTCGCCCTCGTGATCTCGGCGCTCTCGATCGTGCTGTCCGGATGGCTGCTCGGGGGCGGTCTGCAGCGGGCGACGCCCTTCCACGTGATGGCGGCCGGGCGCCTTCACCTGCTCGCCGAAGCGTACGACGCCGCCGTCCTCGAGTCGGCGACGTCCGATTGGATCGCGCTCGAACTCGCGCGTCGGGACGGTCGCCACAACGCGGGTGTCGAGGTCTACATCGGTGATCGCGCGCCATCTAGACGAACGGGCGTCATCGTGGCGGAACCGGTCCCTCGAGGCGTTTTTCCGTCCGCGCCCGTGCTGCCGCTGCGCGACGGGCTCGGCGGCACCGTGCGCTGTTGGCTGGTCTCCGATCTCGTCTACGAGGGCGTGATCTTCACGGGCGAACGCAAGGATCTCGGCCGCGGCGGCCAGGGGATCTTCCAGCGCATCGCGTGGAGGGAGATTTCCGACGGGCGGGCGGGGTCGTACACGATTCACCAGGTCGTCCGACCGCCGAAGTGACCCGCCCCCTTGCGCCCGATTCCCCGCGTGCGGCGCGCGCTTGGACGGCCACTGGGCTCCCCGTACGCTGGCTTCTCGGTTCGGGCCGACCCGCTCCCTCGGTTCTCCCCGCGGATCCCCCGATGCGAATCCCAGTTTCCGCCCGGATCGCTTTCGTGGTGCTCGCAACCGCCGCCTGCAGCGAGGCCCGCGAGCCGGCACCCCGACCGAGCGCCGCGATCGGCACGTGGCGCATCGACAAGGTCGGGCTGGGTCGTGCAGTCGACGAGGCGGTGGCCCGACTCGAAGCGGACATGACGAAAAAACTCGCGTCGGTGACCGAGGCCGATCGAGCGGTCGCCCGAGACGTCGGCGCCTTCGCCGTCGGCGCCTTGACGACGTTTCGCGATTTCGAGATGCGCCTCGACGTCAACGCCGACGGTTCGTTCACGATGGCGGGCGCCGATCCGGTCAGCCACGTGGAGGAGTCCGGCGCGGGGACGTGGATCGACCGGGACGGTACCGTCTCGTTCACGCTGGTGTGGAAGAACGGCGAGAAGATGGAAGGCCGCCCGGACCCCATGCGGTACGGGTGGAAGGACGCCGACACGCTGGTCATGAGCGTCCCGAAGCTCGACGTCGGCATCCCGTTGAAGCGCGTCCCGAAGTAGACGAATCCATGGACATTCGACCGCTCTCGCTGTCCGTCGTGGTGCCCGTGTTCAACGAGGCGGCGACGGTACACGAACTGCTGCGCCGGGTGCGGGCGTCACCCGTCCGGTCGCAAATCGTCGTCGTCGACGACGGCTCCGACGACGGCACGCGCGAGATCCTCGCCCGCGAGACCGGGGACGACCTCCGAGTGATCCTCCACGATCGAAATCGCGGCAAGGGCGCCGCGCTGCGAACGGGCTTCGCGGCGGCGACCGGCGACGTGATCATCGTGCAGGACGCCGATCTCGAGTACGACCCGGCCGAGTACCCGATCCTGCTCGCGCCGATCGCCGACGGCCGCGCGGACGCGGTCTTCGGGAGCCGGTTCCTGGGCGGCGCGCACCGGGTCCTCTACCAGCGGCATTGTCTCGGGAACTCCGTGCTGACTGCATTTTCGAATTTCGTCACGAACCTGAACCTGACCGACATGGAGACGTGCTACAAAGCCGTCCGCCGTCCGCTGATGCAGCGACTCGTGCTCGAGGAAGATCGATTCGGCTTCGAGCCGGAGATCACGGCGAAGCTCGCGCGATCCGGCGCCCGGATCTATGAGGTGCCGATCTCCTACAGCGGGCGCACCTACGAGGAAGGCAAGAAGATCGGCTGGAAGGACGGCGTGCGCGCGCTCTGGTGCATATGGAAGTACGGCGTGCTGCAGCGATGAACGACCGTTCGCCGTACGGTGCGTTGGCGGCGCGGGTTCGTCGTCCGCCGTCTCCCGGACGTGGCTGGGCGCTTTTCGTCGTGTTGTTCATCGCGGCCCTGCCCCGCCTCTGGCGCTTCGAATCGGTGGGGGAGGGAACCGACGAGGCGTTCTCGGTGACCGCGACGCGCGCCATGCTCGACGACCGCTTCTCGTACCGGAATTTCGACGACTTCGCGGTCGACGCGTATCAGGCGAAATTCTGTCCGGTCGCCGAGGCGTGCGCGGTGCCGTTCGTGGCCGTGTTCGGCGACCGGCCGCTCTCGTACCGGCTGCCGTCGTTGCTCGCGTCGCTCGCGCTGGGCGCGCTGCTCGTGCGCTTCGCCGCGCGACGGTTCGGCACGACCGCCGCGTTCGTGACCGCGGGCCTCTGGGCGCTCGACTATCGCGGCGTCGTCTACGCGCAGACGCATCGCTACGTGGCACTCGAACAACTGCTCGCCTTCGTCGCGTTCCTGGCCGTCGATCGTGCCGATCGAACACGACGGATCGGACCGGCGCTGGTTGCGTTCGCGGTCGGACTGCTGCTCTTCCACACGCATCTGTTGGCCGTGTTGACGCTCGGGGCCCTGGGACTCGGGTCTCTCGCGTCGGCGTGGTGGGGTCGCGGCGGCCCCCGACGCGCGCCCGCGACGCTCGCGACCCACGCGTTGCTGCTCATCCATGTCGGGTTCGTCTTCGCGCTGTTTCGTGCGGTGGGGCTCGCCCGCTTCTTCGACGCCGGCGACGGACTCGAATCGTTGAAGCGCGCCGTCCTCGGCACCGGGCGCATGATCGCGGGCCAGGGTCTCGTCGCGGCGCCTCTCGGCATCCTCGGTGCCATCCGGCTCGTGCGTGGTGGGCGTACCGATCGGTCTCTGGCCCTGTGCGCCCTCGTGCCTATCGTCGCCTTCGCGATCGGCAGTTTGCGGTTGCCGCTCGCGCCGCGCTACGTCCTGCCGGCGCAGCCGTTCCTCTTCGTGGCGGCGGGCGCGTTCGCGGCGAAGGCGGTCGAGGCGCTCGGACGTGGACAATTCGCGCGGCTCGCGGGCCGGCGGACCCTCGTGGTCGTCGCGGTCGTACTGCTGTCTCTGACCGCCATCCCGACCGCGCTCTATCTGACCGGCGGTGGCGGGCGGGACATGGAAGCGCCCATCCTCGAGGCGCTCCGGGCGAAAGCGAGTCCGGGGGACAAAGTTCTCTACGACGACGCGCTCTTCGATCCGTTCCATCGTAGGTCCGCCGATCTGCCCGCGGTCTCGCGAGCCATCGCGTCGGACCCGGAGGGCGAGCGGGTGGTGGACGCGCTCGACGTCCGATACATCGTGCGCTCGAGCGCCGTTCCGAATCGCGCCCTCTACACGCCGTCGTTCGTCACCCGTCTCGAGCTCGTCGCGCGTCACCCCGTCCGCCAGCTTTTCCAGGAACCGATCCATCTGACGCTCTACCGCGTGCGCCCGCAGTGATCGATCAGCACGTGTAGATCAGTCTCAGCATCGCAAGCGCCGCCCTCGCCGCCTTGCCTTGTGCGTCCCGACGCCTTTGCTGGCGCCGACCCTCGCGCGGAATGCCACGGGGATCTCGATGGCTCGAAGGCCCGCCTCAAAGCAC
>JANNRO010000608.1:0-2913 GCA_031401505.1 Planctomycetia bacterium | reverse complement strand
TGATGCCAACCCGAACGATCGAATCATCAATCCACACGCAGCTGTCCGGATTCATGGTTGGATTCGCATCTAATAATGCAATCTCCAACAGTGGCAAGAGGGTCGCCAGGATCACAACTTTCAAGCCGGATGCGCGGAGGCGTGGGACAATTGCGGTTGATGTTCCGAAGAGATGATAACCACCAACTACAATCATGCATGGTTTTGGCTCACTATTGACGCTCAAGACAATATTATCGTTTGTTTGGTCAAATCGCCCTTCATACTCTTCCCATGTCCAGTCCTCAATGATCGTCCGGCTCTTTAAAGTCGGCCATCGGAGATTGTCTGGTGTGTTGAGTGGAAGTTGTATCATGGCGCGCTCGGCACCCCCAACCCCGACGACTCGGACTCCCAGTGAACGCGCCCTTTCGAGAACCTTAATGTACGGTTCTAGCGGATATGGAATCCACGGAGAGAGCAGGGATCTCCATCTGCTGACGCGATCGTCTCGATCCGTCTCGAGCATTACGTCCGACGAAACAAGCTTGGGAATCCCCTCCATTAGACATGTTGCGTAGTTAGCTCTGGGCCGAAAGCGCTCGAACACGATTCCCACCGATCCAACAATCGATGACAGCGAATGATAATCAGGTATCACGATCACATCGACATGTTCAAGTTCCCTTCGAACGGCCAACTCGTCAACCCATCGCAATTGCGCCTCGCCTCGCTCGATGCGACGTGCGGTTGAGACGATCCAAGATCCACCATCTCGCCATCGCGATATCGGCTCGTCGCGCGTCCAATCCGCTTCGAAATGGGCCAGTACCTCTCGGCGCGCACGTGCTGAACGCGGCACCTCGCTTACCGCGGCGCTGGGATCAACACGCCGATGGAAAAACCCCCACCCAAGTGCCGCAACGATGAGGCTGGCAAGGCACACGACCGCCAGCAACCGCGCCAGCGTTCTCGCAAAATGTTGGACGGCAGGCACTGCTATGGAGCATGACTTTTAACGCGGCCCCGACTACGATAAATCACGCCGATCCTGTCATTCGGGTCTCGACGGTGTAGGCCGATAGCCGAGGCGAGCGGAGACCGCGAAGCGGCACCGAAGGAGCGGGCCCCCCTTCTCTCGGAAGTGACTCGAATGCCGAGCCCTGCCGTGTGAATTCGACCGGTCGGCCGAGCACACGCTAGCAACTACCGCATTCATGAGAAGGCGGTCGTCCGCGTCCGTCAACGAATCAACACTTGCATTCCGTTTAGGAGTCGCTCGAGCGCGATCCGGTCGAATTTCACGTGCGACTCGTCGCCAATCGTGCGCCATCTGATGGTCCAGATCTGTTCGTTGAATTGAAAGACGGCCGTGCTCGTGGCCGCCTCCTCGTCGCCGACCCTCGCTGTGTACGAGTAGACGAGTGCCTCGACGCCTGCTGTGCCCAGACCGACCCTCTTGGGTACGAGTACGTTGTCGCGCCGGGCGGATACGTCGTCACGGGGAATCAGCGGCTGCGCATTCGGCCGGGGACGACGTAGATCGTAGGCGCGTCGGGTGTACGTCTCTCGTGGAGGTGGGAGCCTGCGCGGATCGCGCCCTTCCTCTAGAGTCTCGGCGTCGGGGGCGGTTCGCCCGATGCCCTCTGGAGGCCCTGATGCGTAGTCCGTCGTGCTCAGCGGTCAGGTCGGCATTCTGGAAGCTCGGTCTGCTCCTTTGCGCTTCGCTGGCGCTCGCTACCGTCGGCGCGGCGTTCGCGGGCCCCGACCTATCGGACGATTGGGCCGCGAGGGTAAAGGAGGCCAAGTTCGGCGTGCTCGAGGCGATCGATCGGGGGATGAAGATCGCGGGGAGCGGCGAGATGTACGCCGCCGAGTTGGAGCCGGACAAGGGACTCCTCGTCTACTCGCTCGACATCGTGCAGGGCGAGAAACTGCGCAACGTCGTGATCGACGCCAAGACCGGTGACGTGGTTGAGAACGTCCTGGAAGACGTCGATCACTCGAAGACAGTCGCGGCCTGCAGGCCCTTCGGCCTGAGGTCGGGTATCGAGACGGCGACGAAGAAGGTTCCCGGGACGCCCTTCTACGGCCGACTCACGGTTCGCGGCGGCACGCCGTCCGTGCTCGTGAACGTCGTGGGCGCCGACGGTCTCCCGAAAACCGTGATCGTGGACGGGACGTCGGCAGAGGCGCCATCGGCGGAGCCGAAGGGTGCGTCCGAGGCGAAGGATCGTTCGAAGGACCGGGAGTTCACCGATCGCTTCCCGGAAGAGAAGGCGGACCTCGGACCCACAGGTCGCAACACGTACTTCATCCTCGAGCCTGGCTGGTACTGGGTGCTCGAGGGCACGGACGAGGGCAAGCCGATGACAGTGACGTACACGACCGTCGAGGCGACGCGGAACATCGACGGCGTCGAGTGCCGCGCGATCGAGGTGCGCGAGGTCCGAGCGGGCGAGTTGAAGGAGATCACGTTCGACTACTACGCGATCTCGAAGCGGACGGCCAACGTCTACTATTTCGGCGAGGACGTCGACGTTTACGAGGACGGCAAGGTCGTGAGCCACGAGGGGGCGTGGATGGCCGGGGAGCGCGGCTGCCGCTGGGGGTTGATGGTGCCCGCGGTGCCGTTGATCGGCGCGCGCCACTATCAGGAGATCGCGCCGGGAATCGCGATGGATCGCGTCGAGATCGTGAGCACGACCGCCGAGGTCGAGACGCCCGCCGGCAAGTTCAAGGACGTCCTGAAGCAGGAGGAGACGAATCCGGAGGACCCGGGCCACCTCGACGTCAAGTACTACGCGCCGGGCGTCGGCATGGTCAAAGAGGAAGCCGACCTCGTGCTCGTCCGGTACGGGAAGACCGATACCGCATCGAAAGGAGCGCGCGGTGCGCCGACCGGGGTGCCTCCGCAGACCGATTCACGCAACG
>JANNRO010000607.1:0-2642 GCA_031401505.1 Planctomycetia bacterium | reverse complement strand
CATCTCGGTCGAGGGGCGACCCGTGCTGGCCGACCGCGAAGGGCCGTTCGGCAACCCGACCGCCGACTCGATGCGCACGAGCGTCACCCACGGCACGGCGCGGGCGTTGATCGTGCTCTACCTGCCGACGACGCTCGATGCAGCCGGTGCCAGGGCCTTCCTCGATGCGGCTGCCGAGGCCGTCAAACGGCACTGCGGCGGTACGGAGATCGCGCGCCGGATCGTCTCGTAAGCGACGCCCGGCCGCGGGGCCTCCGGGGGGGGCGATCCGTCCGCCGGTGGCGGTTCTGCCGGGCCTTGCCATACTCACGGTCTGTCGGATCGCCGTGGGGATTCGACACGCCTCGATCGAAATCCCACGCACGTGAGGTCTTCAGCATGTCGTGGAAGAACGAGGTGGACCGTACGGTCCACGGTTGGCTCTTGGAAGCGGTTGCCGGTCGGACGTTCGACCGCGAACGCATGGCGCGCTTCGTCAGCGACTTCGTCGGGCTCAATCCCGCACGCGCCGAGTCGCACTTTCCCGTCGGCTTCTTCGAGGAAGTCTGCGTCAACCGACCGACCGACGCGCCTCCCGGCGAGCGAGACGGCGAGGGTCCGCGCGGCGGCGGCCACGGCGGCCACGGCGGCCGAGGCGGTCGGGGTGGACGGGGCGGTCGCGGCGGACGGGGCGGGCGCGGAGGTCGCGACGATCGTCGCGAGGGTCCCGTCGCTGCCAGCCGAGACGCCGATCGCACAGACGAGCGCGAGGGCGGGCCCGGATCGCCTGGCGACGGCTGGATTCCGACGTCCCCGGCGTCGACCGACGGCTCGAGGGCCGATGGCGCGACGAATGACAGCGCGGCGACCGAGTCGATCGTGTCGGCGACCGTCGTTCCGGTAGACCCGTCGCTCATGGTCGTGGCGCCGACGTCGGTGGAAGTCGCACCCCCGGCGGCGGTCGCGTACGTCCCGGTGTTGCCCGACTCCCCGGAAGGCGGTCCCGCCGTCTGGCGCTGGCTCGGCCGTCTCGATGCGGCGGCGCGGACGGGACGCGTCGAACGGGTGCTCGAATTCGCAGACGATCCGCGTCTCGAGCAGGTGCTGCCGATGGCCGACGCCGGTCGCATCGCGTTGCGCACGCTCGGTCGATCCTTGGTCGCGAGCGGGCGCGAGGAGCGGCTGTACGACCTGTACGCGCGGCACCTGGCGCTCACCGACGACGAAGGCAGCCGCAAGGATGCCGACACGCTGGTCGGCGACGCCGTTCGCCGCGCCGACGACACGTTGTCCGACGGCGCCGAAGCCGAGGCGCTGGCTTCGCTCGAGCGTTCGCTCGTGTTCGCGACGACCGCGAAACTCGAAGGCCGGGTCGGTGGCAAGATCGAACGCAAGATCGGCCGCGCACACCAGTTGGAAGGCCGGTTCGCCGACGCAACGACGCGCTATCGCGCGGCGCTCGCTCGTCTCGACGCCGACGATCGCTATCGCTCGGTGCTCCAGGGCGACCTCGCCCTCTCGGCGCTCGAGGTGCGCGGCACGCTCGACCTGCTGCCGATGGAAGGTCGAACGGGCACGGAAGAAGTCGAACGACTCCTGACCGAGGGGGGCACGGGCGGCGAGGGCGAGTCGTACAACGCGATCTACACGCTGGGCGTGCTCGCCTACGAACGCGGCGAGTACCCGAAGGCCGCCGAGCGCTTCCGAGAGGCCGATCGCCTGATGCGCGAGACCCGCGCCAAGGCTCGCATCGTCCACGCGCGCGCCCGGTTCTTCCTCGGCGCGTGTCTGCTCAAGATGGGTGCCGCGGGGGAACAGTTGATCGAGGCGGAGAGCTACATCGCTCGCGACGCGTCGGCGACCGCGCTCGACCCCGCGATCAAGCAGCCGATCTTCGACCTGCTCCTCCAGATGAACCCCGACGCCCGCTTGGGCGGTCGCGGCGGACCGCCGCGCGATGGCGATCGCGACGGGGGCCGAGATGGGGGCCGCGGCGGACGCGGCCGGGACCGCGGGCGCGGGCGTGGCCGCGGCGACGAGCGCGATCGTGCACCGTCGGATCGGCCGGCGGGAGATGCGTCCGACGGGTTCATTCCGGTCGACACCGCGATGACCGAGGGCCAGGGCCCCGGCTCGCTCGACGGCCCGCATGGCGCAGGCATGGGCGGCGGCGGCGTGGACGGCGCCGACGGTCAGCCGGCCGGAGATGGCCGTGGCGGTCGGCGTCGCGGACGTCGGGGTCGTGGCGGTCGCGGTGGCGGCGATCGCGGACAGAGCGGCGATCGGGGTGGCGGGGGTGCCGGGAACGGGCCTGCCGCCGCCGAGCGACTCGACCGATACAGCGATGCCCCGCGTTCCCCCGACGCACGTCCGGCCGACGGTCGACCGACGGACGGTCGTCCGATGGACCCGCGTCCCGCTGACGGTCGTCCGATGGACGGCGATCGTCCGGCGCCCGATCGCGGTCCCGACGCCCGTTCGGGAGGTCGTTCGGGCCGCGGGCAGGGCCGACGGGATCGTCGTCCCGAGCGACCCGAGCGTCGCCACGACGAGAACGCGATTCCCGGCACGCCCGTTTCGACGGGCTCGTTCGACGGCGCGCCGCCGACCGCCGAGACGGTCGCCGCCGCCGACACGGTTGCCGGTGGCCATTTGGCCGAGGC
>JANNRO010000606.1:0-1947 GCA_031401505.1 Planctomycetia bacterium | reverse complement strand
GTCGATACGGACGTGATCCGGACGGTGACGTAGACGGTGGTCTCGAGCATCATCCGAACCGACGCGGCGGGCGTCGAGATCGACTTCCCGATGGCCTCGAGCAGCGCGTCCGGAATCCGCTCCGCGACGGCCTCGCCCTTGTCGGCCTTCCACAACTCCAATGACTTCTGTACGGCGGCCTTTGCACCGGGGAGGTCGGAGTTCCTGACCTCGGGCAGGCTCGTGTCTTCGGATTCGAGGTCCTCGGCGGAAATCCGCGTCCCCATCGAGATCAATTGGAGGACCGCTGCCTTTGCGTCGGCAATCTCCTCCTGCTCGTCGCTCGAGAGATGCGCTTCGTCCGCCGCGATCTCGTCGTCGTCGGACGGGGGCGGCGCATCCATTTTGGAGGGAGCGTCGGGCGTCGGACGGGGGAGGGGCGAGGGAGGGGGAACCGGCGTCGCCGCATTCGATCCGGTCTGCGTCGACGTCGGAGCGGACCCCCCGCCTCGAAACAGCAACACCGCCGCCACCGCGACGAGCACGACGCCGCCCACGATCGCCGGCACGAGCCAGGGGGGGCGGGTCTTCGTCGGTGAACCGCCCGCCGACGGCAACGCCGGCGACACGACGCGCGCCGGCGGAGCGATCGCCTTCTCGCCCGCGCCCGGATTCAACCGCCCGTACTCCCGCTCCGTCGTGATCCGCGAGAGGTCGCGCGCCATCTCGGCGGCGCTCTGGTAGCGCTGCGCCGCCGCACGGCGCAAGGCGCGATCGACGATGCCGTCGAGCCGGTGGTCGAGTCCCTTCTTCGTCTCGCTCGGCATCTCGAAGCGGCCGATGGGCGCTTCGCCGGTCAGCATCTCGTAGAGCACGACGCCCAGCGAGTAGAGGTCGCTCCGCGCGTCGGCTTGCGCGGCGTCCACCATCTGCTCGGGCGCCATGTACCGCACGGTGCCCAGCATCGCGCCCGTGCTCGTCAGCTGGCTCGCCTCACCGCCGCCGCTCACGCGCGCGATGCCGAAGTCGGCGATCTTCGCGTTGCCCTGCGCGTCGATCAGGATGTTGCCGGGCTTGATGTCACGGTGGATGACGCCGCGCCCATGCGCGTACTCGAGCGCGGCGCACGTCTGCTGAACCAGGCGCAGCGCCCACTCCTCGTCCATCGCGCCGCCGTCGAGGAGGTTGCGCAGGCTCATGGGCTCGCCCTTGGGGCCCTTGACCAGCGACATCACGATGTAGGGCGTGTCGCTCTCGACACCGACGTCGTGCACGGTCACGATGTTCGGATGTTCGAGCGAGGCGAGCGTTCCCGCCTCGCGATCGAAGCGTCGCTTGAACTGTTCGTCTTTCGCGAACTCGGGCGAGAGGACCTTCAACGCCACCTTGCGCGAGAGTCCGCGCTGGGTCGCGGTGTAGACGCGCCCCATCCCGCCGATCCCGAGCAGCGACTCGACGTGATACCGGCCGCCCGCGAAGTCGGTCCCGACGAGCGGGTCGGACGACGGCGTCGGGGCGGGCTTCGCGACGGTCGTGCCCCCGTCCACCGTGGCCGCAAGATCGACCTTGATCCCGCATCCCGGACACTTCACGTACCGCTCCGTCGGATCGAGCGGAGGCGGGACCGGGACGTTGCAGGCAGGGCACTTCATCGGGCGGGTACTTCAGCGGAGGTAGAGGGAGTGCTCCATCGCGAGGATGGCGACCGCCGTCTGGACGGAGACGCCTCCCCGCCACGGCCAGAGATCGACGGGGAAGGACCCGGCCTTCGATCCGGTCTGGATCTGGCGCTTGGACAAGTCGAAGACCCACGTCTTCCATGGATCGCCGAGTTCGCCCGTCAGCAGAATCGAGACGCGCACCCCGTAGTAGAGCGTGTAGAGGTCGGGACGCTTGGCCGGGGGAATCCCCTTCAGGTACGTCTTCCACGAATCCAGGACGACGGGATCGGGGTTCTTCCAAGCGAGG